>NZ_JAGYGU010000024.1:0-44752 GCF_018991255.1 Lactiplantibacillus sp. 30.2.29
TAATAAAATCATATCATCGGTTGTATATCATTTATAAAATGGGGGATTAAGATGACAATCAAAAAAGTCGGACTGATTACATTAGTCCTGGTCCTAGCACTCGGCGTACTATTTGAGCTTGCTAGGTTCGTTGTATTGTTGGGCAAGCTTTTTAGCTGATTTAGAGGGGTAAGAATCACTACTGAAGCATAATTAAGGGCCACTGCAAAGTCCGCAACAAATGGACCTGATAAACGGGGCCACACCAAAGCCTGCTCTGCTGCCAAATATTTGATAAACAGCTATGCTACGGACTGTTAACACGACTGCGCGCAGATCAAGGCACAGACCCAGCTTCAAAAAAGCATGCCACCCCAATCGTGATGATTGAGGTGGCATGCTTTTTGTTTGCTCAGCAGCTTTTCCAACGGTTCTCAGCTGGCCATTCCTGATTGTCAATTCCACAAAAAAACTAGCCCCAAAGCACTCAGGCTCTGAAACTAGCTTAATTGGAATCATGATGTTTGGTATTGCAGGGTCATGACTAGTCAGCAGAAACTGGCAAGATGGCACCCTTGTATTTCTTTTCGATCCACTTCTGGGTACTCTTAGAACGTAAGGCCTTCATCAACTTCTTGATGGCCGGCTTGTTCTTGTCGCCTTTACGGACAGCCACAATGTTAGCGTATGGCGAGTCGGATTTTTCAAGGGCGATGGCATCCTTCTTAGGATTCAACCCAGCTTGAACAGCGTAGTTAGCGTTGATCACAACCGCGTCACCTTCGTTGTTTTTGTAGAAGGTCGGCATTAACTTAGCTTCGTAAGAGTGCTTGAACTTCAAGTGACGCTTGTTGGTCTTGATATCGTTAAACGTTGCAGAAGTCAAATCAGTCCCCTTCTTCAACGTGATCAAGCCAGCATCCTTGAATAAGGTTAAGACCCGACCATAGTCGGCAACATTACTACTTACTAAGACCGTTGCGCCATCCTTCAAGTCTTTCAAGTTCTTGACTTTCTTGGAGTAAACACCGATTGGTTCCAAATGAACCTTGCCGGCAGAAACTAAAGTGCCGTTGTTTTCCTTGTTCCAGTTCTTTAAGAATGGAATGTGCTGGAAGTAGTTGGCATCCAATTCCTTTGAAGCTAACGCTTTGTTAGGCAAGACGTAATCTTGGAAGACTTTGATCTTCAAGTTGACGCCTTCCTTTTTCAATTCTGGTTGCACATGCTTCAAAATCTGTGCGTGTGGTACGGCAGAAGCGCCCACCGTAATCGTCGTGGTCTTCGATTCTGAAGAAGACTTACCACAGCCAACTAATAAAATGGCGGTTGCTGCAACTGCCAATAACCCTAAAATCCGCTTTTTTTGCATGACCCTAATTCCTCCTAAGAACTAACTTTAATTGACCCGCTTATCGATATGACGAACAGCGAAATCCCCAATAAATTGGAAAATAAACACAATAATGACAATAATCACGGTTGCGACCAATGTCACGGCATTGTTGTTGGATTGGAACCCATCTTGATAAGCCAAGTTCCCCAAACCACCAGCACCGATCGCACCAGCCATCGCAGTATACCCAATCAACGAAATCGTTGTTACGGTAATCCCAGAAACTAACGCTGGCATGCTTTCGGGCAACAATACTTTGCGGACGATCTGCCAACGTGTGGCACCCATCGATTCAGCCGCTTCAATCACGCCATGGTCTAATTCATGGAACGCTAATTCGACCATCCGTGCGTAAAACGGTGCCGCTGAAATAATCAGTGAAGGCAGCGCCGCGCGTGGTCCAATGATGGTTCCAACTAACTTGGACGTAATCGGTAATAATAGCACGATCAAGATAATAAATGGAATCGACCGGAACACGTTGACGAACAACGCCACGACCCAATTCAAGATTTTAGCTAAGATATTTTGACTGCCGGCGGTCTCGTAAAGTAACAATCCTAAGGCAATCCCTAAAATTGCCACGACCACCATGGAAACGATCGTCAACCAAATCGTTTCCCAAGTTGAGGACATCATGCTTCCCCAATCCACATTGGAAAATTTGAAGTATGAATCTAATCCTTGACTATTCACGGTTTAAGACCTCCGTTTCGACACGCATGGTTTGTAGGTACGCTAAGGCACCTTTGAGTTGTTCTTCATCACCAGTCAATTGCACGTACAGTGACCCAATTGCGCCCTCTTGCGTCTGATGAATCCCACCTTCAATGATGTTCAAATCAAGTGGATACTTCTTCAACATTTCGGACACAATTGGTAACTGGGCTTGGTCGCCGTGGAACGTCAATTGAACGATCGTCCCCTTAGGATATTTTTCAAGCAACTGATCAACGACCACTGTCGTATCATTCAATGAAGGGGTGACCTCTTCGTTCACGAAACGCTTCGTAACGGCTTGCTTTGGCCGCTTGAAGACTTCGAGCACTGGACCCTGTTCAACGATCTTACCGGCTTCCATGACGGCCACGTGATCCGCAATCTTACGGATGACGTGCATTTCATGGGTGATCAAGACAATGGTTAAAT
This sequence comes from Lactiplantibacillus sp. 30.2.29, assembly GCF_018991255.1. NCBI lineage: Bacteria > Bacillati > Bacillota > Bacilli > Lactobacillales > Lactobacillaceae > Lactiplantibacillus > Lactiplantibacillus sp. 30.2.29. The sequence goes on from NZ_JAGYGU010000024.1 coordinate 2,525, forward strand.
GCAACTTTTGATTGATCGACAACAATAAGTCGAGGACTTCATCAGTCGTTTGCGGATCCAAGGCACTCGTTGCTTCATCAGAAAGTAAGATTTGCGGGTCATTTGCTAACGCCCGGGCAATCCCGACCCGCTGCTTTTGACCACCAGATAATTCTGACGGATAGGCGGTCTCGCGACCAGCGAGTCCAACCAAATCTGCGAGGTGTTCCGCCTTCTTACGGGCTTCCGCTTTGGACTTACCCGCAATTTCAAGTGGAAACATGATATTTTCTAACACGGTCCGTGACCACAACAAGTTGAAATGTTGAAAGATCATGCCGATTTTTTGCCGTTGAGCACGTAATTTAGCGCCACTCAGCGTCGTAATATTCACATCGTCAATCACAACTGACCCGCTAGTTGGCGTTTCGAGCCCGTTGAGCATCCGGACTAAGGTACTCTTACCCGCGCCAGAATAACCGACGATGCCATAAATGTGACCGTCCTCAATCTTCAAGTTAACATCTTGGACCGCGTGAACGGCGCCCTGCTTAACATCAAAGGTCTTTGTCACATCTTTAAATTCAATCAAGTCAATTCCTCCTTATGCATCAAAAAAAGCTTCTCATCCCAGACAATTATCACCATAATCATCAATAGGACGAGAAGCTTAGCCTCGTGGTACCACCCATCTTCACAACCAGCTCACACTGGTTGTCTCAAGAGTTACTCTGAACTCCCGCATGGTAATGGATGCGACCCACGTCCAGCTTGCTTTCGTTCACTGAACGCCATTATTTCAAGACCATCTTCCGCTTCACGATTAATCCCCTTGCACCAACGAGGGACTCTCTAAGTAATCGTAGCCACGTACTCATCTTTTCAAAATGAAGTTTTTTTAATCATTTGTTAATGTAACGAGTATACCGAGCCTGTTTCTAATTGTCAAGGCCTGACAATTAGTCCACGTCGATTAACCAAGCAACCCCGTCTTCAACACTGTTCAAGGCATCAAAGTTGTCCTTAAGTGCGGGATTGACTGCAACCACCGTCCCGTTGATTGGGGCGTTAAATTCTGAGACTGCCTTCGTTGCTTCAACGCTTAAAAACGCACTGTTTTGACTAATCTTGTCGCCAATTGCGGGTAATTCCGCATACTTAACTTCGCCCAATGCTTCGTGAGCGGCTTTAGTTAAGCCCAAGCGTGTGTGACCATCGACATCTTTTGTCCAAAAATAAGCTGCATCTTCACTCATACATTCCACCATACCTTTGCAATAATTTTACTATTCGAACCGGTCGTTACGACTGAACATATATGACTTGTAGTGGAACCGCATCGACATCATCAAGCCGATCCCCGCCATATTGGCAATCAACGCCGAACCCCCTTGACTGATAAACGGCAACGGAATCCCGGTCATTGGTAACAGTCCAATACTCATCCCAATGTTTTCGAACACGTGGAAGAGAATCATCATGATGACCCCGGTCGAAATGTAAGCATAAAATTCGTTCTTAGTATCAAACGTAACCCGAATCATTTGGTAAATCAATAGAAAATATAACAAAATAACTACGGCACAGCCGATAAAGCCAAAGTTTTCACCAATCACGGAGAAAATCATATCGGATTCATGCACTGGCACGGTCACGTGTGACACGTTAAACCCACGACCAGTAATCTGTCCGGACCCAATGGCCTTCATACTCTGCCAAACTTGGTACGCATTGTTAGACGTATCCGTTGAGGGATTCAACCAAGTATCGATACGTGCAAATTGGTACTGTTTGAACCCAATGGCTTCCAAAATATGCCGACCACTTTGAGAAATGACCAAGTACAATGCCGTCCCGGCAGCCGCCGCAACGATTGCAAAGGTCGGTGCAAGTAACCGCCATGAAATCCCAGAAACTAAGATCACACCACCCAAAATGGCGAAGAACACGAGCATCGTCCCAAAGTCATTTTGGAGTTTCAGCAGGATGGCAACGGGAATCATGTACGCCACCAATTTACCAATCAGCTGCCAGTCACCCGCCATGGTATGAGTCGGATGCTCCGTATTATGCATCGTCACCACCCGGCCTAACATCAAGATGAAGGCTGGTTTCATGATTTCAGACGGTTGCAGCGTCAACGAGCCGACCGCAAACCAACTTTTGGCCCCGGTACTCGTGTACAACGACCGACTATACAGGACCAGTACGGCCGCTAGTAGGAAAATCCCAAACCAATACGCGATGGGCGCCACGCGCCACAATTGTTCTGAGTCAAATTGCATCACGATCACGGCAATCGCTGTCCCAATCACAAACCACATGACTTGAGAAATCACCTGTTTCGTGACGTTCACTGAACTAGAATCGTGCACTGCGGCGACATAGATCGAGGCCAACCCGATCAGTCCTAGCATCATCACTGAAAATATGATACCCCAGTCAATTCTTGAATCTTCGTCTTGACTGCGGAGTCTAGATTCTTCTGCCACAAATAACGCTCCTAACCTATTTGAATTAGTCCAACGTCCACGTTGAATCTAACCTTATTCACACTATCAATTGGTACTCTAAGATAGCTTTTATTATACAACAACCTGGTGCCGAATTCTCGGGACCAGGTTGAAGGTTTACTAAAAATTAGCCTTTGTGTAAATGGTAAGCTGACAAGATTTCTTGCAAACTCTCATCAAAAGATTTGGTATGTGCAAATGGTTGGTTGTCGCTAACCATTTCGGCATCAAAACGTTCGCCGACTTGGGTGACCTGACCAATCATCTGCTTTCCAATTAAAACTTCGGTAACCGTCTGACCGTTGACCTTGGTCTCATTTAAAGTGACCGAAATCGCCTTATCTTTTCTTGCCACGGTTGTCTTCCTCCTTGTATTGCGGATTACGACGCAGTGAAAAATGGGCTGGTACGGGGTCGAAGCCCCCCTTAACGAAGGGGTGACAACGCAAGACGCGTGCCACCCCCATCAAACTTCCCTTAACTGCGCCAAACCGGTCGATTGCCTCCAACGTGTAATTTGAACAAGTCGGATAATAACGGCAATGGGCCGGACTAAACGCAGAAAAGGCCCGCTGATAGAAGCGGATCCCTTTCATTAATAACCGTCGCATCGCGAATTATTTCTTGTTCTTTGCGGTTTTCTGCATGTGTTCCAGCAAAATCCCGGCACCCTGAGCCACGTTGTTCAACGGATGTTCAGCAACCATGACGGGCACGCGTAAGTTTTCACTAATCAACTGGTCGAGTCCGCTGAGCAGCGCACCGCCACCAGTTAAGGTGATCCCGCGATCGATAATATCCGCCGCAATTTCAGGCGGCAAAGTTTCCATCACGTGATGCGCGGTGCTGACGATCTGCATCAGCGTTTCGTGAATGGCTTCTTCTACCTGATTTGAGTCAATATCAATTGACCGTGGCATCCCGGTAACCGTATCACGACCACGCACTTGGGTGACCTTGTCATCATCACCATCTTGCTTGAAGACTTGGGCAATCTGAATCTTGACTTGTTCAGCACTGCGTTCACCGATCAACAGGTGATGCTGATCCTTAACGTAGTTGACAATGTCTTGGTTCATGCGATCGCCAGCCATCCGTAGTGAGCTACTTGCGACAATGTCACCAAGCGATAAGACAGCGATATCACTCGTCCCACCACCAATATCGATGACCATGTTACCGCGTGGTTGGAAAATATCCATCCCAGCACCGATTGCAGCAACTTTCGGTTCAACTTCTAAGTAGACCTTGTTACCACCGGATTTTTCTGCTGCTTGTAAGATTGCTTTACGTTCAATTTCAGTTGTGTTCGTTGGGGTACAGATCATAATACTTGGACGTGACATGATTCCCCGAACGTTTAATTTTTTGATAAAATAGGACAACATCTCTTCGGTGACGTCAAAATCGGAGATGACCCCGTCTTTTAACGGCCGAATCGCCCGGATGTTGCTAGGCGTCTTCCCAACCATTTGATAGGCTTCGGACCCAACTGCTAATACTTGATTCGTGTTGGTATCAATAGCGACAACGGATGGTTCATTTAGTACGATGCCCTTACCTGATACGTAAATCAAAACATTGGCAGTTCCCAGGTCAATACCAATATCTAAAGCCATGTTTTTGCTCCTCTCAAACATACAATTATACGACTAATCATTATACCATACTCTACAGTTGATGAGAACTAATGGCTGCATGTACCAACGATTCAGTTGTGCGCGCCAAAACGCTCAACAGCCGCTAGTCATCTTGCCGTTTGGACCATTCATCAACGGTCAACGAATAGATGGCTTCATCACGGTACTGCTCATTGACGAGGATGTTCTCAGGCAACGTTGCATCCAAATGGTATTGCCGACGTTCAGCAACGGCGCGGCTCGCTTGATTATTGACATCCGCGCCCAAACTCAACTTGTGTAAGTCTAATTCAGTAAAGGCAATTTCTTCTAATCGTTCGAGTGCTTTGGTCATCACGCCCCGCCCCGTATAGGCCGCGCCTAACCAGTAGCCGATTTCACCCCGATGATTGACGTCACTGATATTGTGAATGTCCAACATTCCAGCAACCTCACCGTCCACGATAATGGTCGTAATAAAGACTTGCCCGTGCGCTTGCTTGGTCAACATGCTTTCAATGAATTGGCGTTCATCGGCGATAGTCGCAGTCGCATCGACCCACGGCATCCATGGTGCTAAGTGGTCGCGATTCTGGTCAACGAGATCAAATAGTGGCTCAGCGTCAGCCACCTCAGTTGGTTTTAACGAAATGTGTTTGTCGATAATATTAATAAACATAAGTGTCCTCCCGAATGATGGGCGTCAGCCACAGTGGCTCGCCACAAAAAAACCTTCAAACACGAGTTTAGCGCACTTTGAAGGTTTTGTAAGCAATTATTTACATTTATTCTGCTGCCTGGTTGGCAAAGTCTGGATTCAGCGCATAAACGGTGCCATCTGGAATCTCGACCCGTTTGATTTCTGCACCCAGCTTGGCTAACTTACCATGGAAGTTGAAGTAGCCCCGATCCAAATACTTGAGGTTAGTCACTTCGGTATAACCCCGACTGACTAAACCGGCGATGACTAAGGCTGCAGCTGCGCGTAGATCAGTAGCCGTCACTTGCGCCCCGTTGAAATCAGTTGGCCCGTACATGATGACCGACCGTCCTTCAATCTTGAAATCAGCGTTCATCCGGCGGAGTTCATCTAGGTGCATGAAACGATTCTCAAAAACCGTTTCCGTCAGTAAACTAGTGCCTTGCGCACACAATTGCAGAATCGTCATCTGTGGTTGCATGTCCGTTGGGAAACCAGGATGTGGCAGTGTCTTGACCGACGTTGGTTTTAACGTCTCCGGACCGATGACCCGGATACCCCCGCGTTCTTCGGTCACCGTGACACCCATTTCGCGCATCTTTGAGATCAACGGCTTGTTATGTTCCGCAATCGCGTCTTCCACCAAGACGTTACCTTGCGTCACTGCGGCAGCGACCATAAACGTGCCGGCTTCGATCCGGTCTTGGACGATGCTGTGGTCACAACCGTGCATCGTCTTAACACCTTCGATTCGGATCGTTTCAGTCCCGGCACCCGTGACTTTAGCGCCCATCTGATTCAGATAGTTAGCTAAGTCGACGATTTCTGGTTCGCGCGCCACGTTTTCCATGGTCGTCACGCCGTCAGCGAGCGTTGCGGCCATCATAATATTTTGGGTCGCACCAACACTTGGAAAATCTAAGTAGATTGCCGCACCATGTAATTTAGTTGCGGTGGCTTCAACGTAGCCATCGTGGCGTTCGATTTCTGCACCGAGCGCATTTAAGCCTTTGAGATGCAAATCAATCGGCCGTGAGCCAATCGCACACCCACCCGGCATCGCAACCTTGGCATGACCTAAACGTGCCAATAATGGTCCCATCACAACAATTGATGCGCGCATTTTAGACACGTATTGGAATGGTGCTTCTGATGATAATTGACGGCTGGCGTCAATATCGATCGTTTTATTAATTTCATCAAAATCAATTTTAGCATTCAAAAATTTCAAGACGTTATTCATTGTGAACACGTCTGACAAAACTGGTACATTTGATAAATGTGTTTGTCCGTCGCTAGCCAATAAACTGGCTGCTAAAATCGGTAACACAGCGTTCTTAGCGCCCTCGATATGAACATTACCTGTCAAACGTTGACCGCCATGAACTACAATTTCCTCCATGGATAAACCCTCCATCACTAAACGATAATCAATAAACAAGCTACGTCAGATTGCAGACCCAATGAAAACAAAACGGTCTCGCACCACGCAGCAGTACATGTCGCCTTGGCTGCTCAGCATCCCAGAGCGACTGGTTCACGTGATGGTGCAATCTCAATATCATTCAACCGCCAGTTGACTTGAAGGCCCCTAGCCAAACGACCCGAGTGTCATTCAAGTTCAAATCGGTTCCTAATCATCATAACATAGAACTACGGTGAAGAAATATTACATTTTACATTTTCGTTACAATTCCAACACAAATATTAAATACTTATGATTAGTTAACTAATGTTGGATTTGTTAGCGTTTTCGCTTGACAATCAAGCAATTGAATCATCACACACCCTTGCCTGTGTTGATTTAGCTAGCGATGGCAGTGTAAGCAGCCACACTTTGAACGTTCCCTATCAGTATCTATTCATAACCCGTCGTTAGCATTTATTCTATCATTTCCCATCCTGACACGGGTCTAATACGCTCACGGGTATTAAAGATGACTGAAACGTACCGGAGTCGAATTCCTGTTCGTCAGCCGATGATCGTCCTAATTCGACTTCCGGGGCTGGCTGACAACGCTGGAACAGGGCGGACATCGATTTGAACTCACGCAGAAGCCCACTGCGCAATTTCAAATACGAGTCTTCTTCTAGCCCGGGAAATTCACCCGGACAAGAAGAATTTTGCCCTTGAGCATTGTCAGCCAGCCCCTTCAGTCGGGAACCCGCTCGAATGGCGGATGAACGGCCACCTATCTTGGTGCAATTGACCAGTGATTTCTTGTGACTGAACCTTTATGCAAACTTTTAGACAATGTCGATAATGATTTGTGAAATTGAATGCAAATCTGAAAATTATTGTCAATTTTCAAACCGAGCCTATTCTTACAGTTAAATGCAGAATGCTATCCGTGTCTGATTTTAGGATTTGTAGTCTCAATCGACTAGAACGTCTCCGACAATATGCATTAATGCAACTAGTCAGTAGGATCAAAGCACAAGTGCGACGAGAGACTGTCGGAAACTAATCTGAAAGTTAAGGAAAAAAACAAAATGCTACTAAGAACCAACGATCAGTTCATCAAAAGTTGGGTCCACACATGTCCGCCTTTCGAATACCATCCCGGCTGGAAGGTGTTTCTGACAATGCTCAGCGTTTTTCAGAGTGTGAGGTTCAGACGGGTTGGGACTGAGGATTAGCCTAGCTAGAGCGTTAAGCGGTGCATTTCCGCTTGGCGTTCTGGCGTAGCTAACCGGAAGTCCCAGTCTGACCCGAACACGTTTCATCCATATCGCAGGCAACGTGGAAGACCAGTATTTAAGACGTGGGTTGTCGGCTTAAATCTGTGTCCACCACGTTCCAGCGTTGTCAGAAATGCCTGGAAGCCGACGTAGGACGCAGCCACCACTGAAAGTTTACCCTTAACTCGCCCTGTTTCCAACGGGTCTTAGCTGGCCGCTTTTGACCCTAAACGGTGTTCAGAACTCGAATTATCGTGGCACAACAAAAAAGCACCCGCAAATAATTGCAGATGCTTTTCAGAATTTTAAGTTGTGGTTAATGCCGGGCAACGTTCAAACGGTTCATAGCCCGACGCAAGGCAACTTGCGCCCGTGCCAACTCAGCATCATCATGCTTTTGTTGGGCAGCTTTGATTGCCGTTTCAGCGCGTTTCCGTGCATTCTCAGCCCGAGCAACGTCAATGTCATTCTGACGTTCAGCACTATCGGCGACAATGGTAGCCGTATTGTTACTGAACTCAACGAAACCACCGTTAACGGCGATTTCATCGTCTTCCTGATCACTTTCGAGTTGCTTGATCCGAACCTCATCGATTGCCAGCGAAGCAATCACTGGAATATGGTTCGGCAAAATCCCGAGTTCGCCGTCAATCGTCCGTACGATCAACATCGGCGTCTTGTTTTCATAGACCTGACCGTCTGGAGTTACGATGCTAACGGTTAATGATTTTGCATTGTCAGCCATGTAAACCCCTCCTAATCAGTTACCATCGATTTCGCTTTTTCGACCACGTCTTCGATCTTACCAACTTGACGGAATGCGTCTTCTGGTAGGTCATCATATTTACCTTCAAGGATTTCTTTGAAGCCCTTGACCGTATCATTGATTGGCACGTATGAACCAGGTTGACCCGTAAAGTTTTCGGCAACGAAGAAGTTTTGTGATAAGAAGAATTGAATCCGCCGTGCACGTGCAACGGTCGTCTTTTCTTCGTCAGATAATTCATCCATCCCTAAGATCGAGATGATATCTTGCAATTCACGGTAACGTTGCAAGACCCGTTGAACTTCAGTGGCAACTTGATAATGTTCTTCACCCACGATTGATGGGTCAAGCGCAATTGATGAAGAAGCCAATGGGTCAACGGCTGGATAGATCCCTTGTTCCGTCAAAGAACGTTCCAAGTTGGTCGTCGCATCCAAATGGGCGAAAGTCGTTGCAGGTGCCGGGTCGGTATAGTCATCGGCAGGCACATAAACGGCTTGAATCGAAGTAACGGAACCCTTCTTAGTCGAAGTGATTCGTTCTTGTAATTGACCCATTTCAGTCGCCAAGGTTGGTTGGTAACCAACGGCTGAAGGAATCCGGCCAAGTAAGGCGGAAACTTCAGAACCAGCTTGGGTGAACCGGAAGATGTTATCGATAAATAACAGCACGTCTTGACCTTGAACATCACGGAAGTATTCCGCAATCGTTAACCCAGTCAAGGCCACCCGCATCCGGGCACCTGGTGGTTCGTTCATTTGACCATAGACCATGGCGGTATTCTTCAGAACGCCGGAACCCTTCATTTCAAAGTAAAGGTCGTTCCCTTCACGCGTCCGTTCACCAACACCGGTAAACACGGAAATCCCGTTATGTTCTTGAGCAATGTTATGAATTAATTCCTGAATTAAAACGGTTTTACCAACACCGGCACCACCGAACAACCCAATCTTACCACCACGAACATATGGTGCTAAGAGGTCGATAACTTTAATCCCAGTTTCCAATACTTCCGTACTAGTTGTTAATTCATCATATTTAGGCGCATCCCGGTGAATCGGGTTACGTTCTGCGTCTGGACCGAATTCTGGACCACCATCAATGGTTTCCCCTAAAACGTTGAAGACCCGGCCTAACGTCTCTTTACCAACAGGAACGGTAATTGAAGAACCAGTGTCTTCAACCGTCATTCCCCGGCGTAAACCATCCGTACCGTCCATCGCAACGGTCCGAACGACCCCATCACCTAATTCCAACGATACTTCCACCGTTAAAGTGTCATCGTTGTCCTTTTGAATGATCAAGGCGTTATTAATATCGGGTAACTTGTCGTTTAGAGAGAATTCAACGTCAACAACGGGTCCAATAACTTGTACAACTTTACCTGTACTCATTAGTCGTTAATTCCTCCCACTTCGTTATTCTTGCGCAACCAAGCCACCAGTGATTTCAGTAATTTCAGTGGTAATCGCAGCTTGACGCGCACGGTTATATTTCAGATTTAACTTATCAATTAAATCGCCAGCGTTATCTGATGCAGCCTTCATCGCAGTTGACGACGAAGCATGTTCAGCAGTCTTGGCATCCAAGATTGCACCATAAACTAGGCTTTCAGCGTATTGTGGCAACACGGCCGACAAAATCGCTTCTTCTGACGGTTCCATTTCGTACTCAGGACCGACATCGACCCGACTGTCCTTGGCTTTACGGTTGTCTGATTCACTTTGTTCAAAAGTCTCTTCAGAGATCGGCAGCATTTTAACTGACCGGAAACCAGAAGAAAGCCGGTTGATAAAGTGATTGTAGAACACGTAAAGTTCATCAAAGACTTCGTTATGATACATTGATGTGACTGTCTTAACGATTTCACGAACTTCTTTAAAAGTTGGTACGTCAGAGACGCCGCGGTATTCATAGGCCACGTTTAAGCCGTTCTTTTTATAGAAATCCGCACCAGTGCCACCAACCGCCAAAACGACTGCGTTATTGGCATCAAGCTTATGCGTCCGCATGAAGTCATTGGTTTGCTTTAACACGTTACTGTTATAGCTCCCCACGAGACCACGGTCGGAAGTGATGATCAATAAACCAGTCTTTTTAACAGGCCGTTGTGCTAATAATTCGCTTACCGAGATGGTATTGGAATTACTATTGGCAACACCGACACTTGCTGACATCAGATGAGCTTTGGCTAGATGCGAAACGATGCTTTCAACTTTGGAAGCGTACACTTGATACGTCGTCGTATGCTTTTGAATCTGATTCAACTTAGAGGTTGAAACCATTTGCATTGCGGACGTGATCTGATGAGTCTTCTTCGTTGAGTCAATCCGGCGCTTGACATCCATTAATGATTCTGCCATGCACTACTCACCATCCTTTTCAGCCATAACTACTTTGCAGCGGCAGCGGTTGGCTGGAATTGTTCTGCGAATGCATCCAGCGCACTGTTCATCTTGTCGGTATCTGGCAACTTCTTAGTTGATAAGATCGTGTCAAATAGGTCTTGATGACTAGCGTGGACGAATTCGAACAATTCGCTTTGATAACGGGCAATATCGTCTACTGCCACTTTATCGAGATAACCGTTCGTCAAAGCGTATAAAATCATAACTTGTTCTTCAACCTTTAATGGTGAATGAACAGGTTGCTTTAAGACTTCAACGATCCGTTGCCCACGATTTAACTTCGCTTGGGTTGCGGCATCCAAATCAGAACCGAATTGTGAGAATGATTTCAATTCACGGTATGAAGCCAAGTCCAGACGTAACGTCCCGGCAACTGACTTCATGGCTTTGATTTGAGCATCCCCACCAACCCGGGAAACAGAAGCCCCGGCATCGATCGCTGGCCGAACACCAGAATAGAATGAATCACTATCCAAGAATATTTGGCCATCGGTGATGGAAATAACGTTAGTTGGAATATATGCTGAGATATCCCCGGCTTGCGTTTCGATGATTGGTAAGGCAGTCATTGAACCGCCACCCAATTCATCACTCAACTTAGCGGCCCGTTCGAGCAACCGTGAGTGCAAGTAGAAGACATCACCAGGATAGGCTTCACGACCTGGAGGACGACGAAGAATCAATGAAAGTTCACGGTAAGCCGTTGCTTGCTTTGAAAGGTCATCATAGACGATCAACACATGCTTGCCATTGAACATGAATTCTTCACCCATCGCTGCCCCAGCATAAGGTGCTAAGTACAACAATGGTGCTGGTTCAGAAGGTCCGGCGGTAACGACGATCGTATAATCCATCGCACCTAACTTCTTCAACGTTTCAACTTGGGCCCGCACCGTTGAGTCCTTTTGACCAATTGCGACGTAGACACAAATCATGTCTTGGTCTTTTTGGTTCAAAATGGCATCAATGGCAACGGACGTCTTACCAGTCTTACGGTCACCGATAATCAATTCACGTTGGCCACGACCAATTGGAACTAAGGCATCAATGGCCTTGATCCCAGTTTGGAGTGGTTCGCTAACTGATTGCCGTTGCATGATCCCTGGGGCTTTATGTTCGATTGGCCGCGTGTTCGTGGTCTTAATCTCACCTAAGCCGTCGACTGGTTGACCTAATGGGTTCACGACCCGGCCAATCATGGCATCCCCAACTGGAACTTCCATGATGCGGCCAGTCCGCTTAACAGTATCGCCTTCACGAATACCATCAAAATCCCCTAAGACAACGATACCAACATCGTTGCTTTCGAGGTTTTGTACCATCCCGTAAACTCCGTTACTGAATTCGAGCAATTCACCTTGTAAGGCGTTGTCGAGTCCGTGAGCACGGGCGATCCCATCACCAACGTAGGTGACAGTACCGGTTTCAGCAACTGAGAGCTCAGTTTGATAACTTTCTAATTGTTGTTTGATTAGAGCACTGATTTCTTCAGATTTAATGCTCATAAAAGTTTCACCTCTTCGTAAACTAATTGTTGATGAGTGCTCGTCTTAAATTCGTTAGTTGTAACGCAACGCTTCCATCAAACGTTTGATTATTTGATTTCACAATTACTCCGCCAATGATTGCTTCATCGACTTTACGTGACAAAACAACCTGATTGGCACCAACGCGTTCGGCGAATGCCTTTGCGATTGCATCAGCTTGCTCATCTGACAACTTGACCGCGGACGTTACTTCGGCATGCACTATTTTACGACTCTCATCGAAACGTGCTTCAAACGCGTCAACAATGTCAACTAAGTTAGACATGCGGCCGTAATCATACAACATTTGAATAAAGTTTTTAATGTATTCTGAAGCGTGGTCAGTCAAAGTTGACAACGTTGTCTGTTTTTGATCAACCGGAAGCAATGATCCTGAGAGGACCTCTGCCAATTGCGGGTTGTCGACAAAGACTTGCCGTAATTGCTTTAATTCAGCCAGGAATGCTTCGGTCTGATCCTTTTCAACTGCAAGTTCAAAGAGTGCCTTTGAATAGCGACTTGCAATTGTAAGATTATCAAGACTCATGCTTTCCCAACCCTTCAATATACGAATTAATTAATGCCTGTTGGCCTTCCGGATCCAATTGCTTCTTAATGATCTTCGTCGCAATCGCAACCGAAATGTCAGCGACGTCTGATTGGACGTTCTTCAAGGCATCTTGACGCTCCTGTTCAATATCCTTACGCGCATTTTGTTTATACTGCGTTGCTTCGTTTTGCGCATCGGCAATGATACTTGACCGTTGCTTTTCGCCACTCTTTTTCGCGTCAGCGACAATTTCACTCGCTTCAGCTCGAGAGTGTGATAGCGCATCACGCCGTTGATCAGCTAAGTCACTCGCTTCTTGCCGAGACTTTTGTGCTGAATCAATGTCGTTCGCAATCTTGTCGGCTCGATCAGCCATCATTTTTGTGATGGGCTTCCAAGCAACAACAGAGATCAATGCCATCAAAACAATAAAGCTAATCCCGATAAACAACATATCACCAAGGTAGAGACCGGATGCACCGATAATTAAATGCGAGAGCATCTAATGACACCTCCTTCTTTCATTTTCATTAAAATGAACTCGTTGACCAATGATTACTTGTTCATAACCATCAAAGCAACAACGAAGGAAATGATAGGCATTGATTCGACCAACCCAACACCGATGAACATGTTAGTCCGTAATTGACCAGATAATTCTGGTTGACGGGCCATCCCTTCAAGCATCTTAGAAATAACCAAACCGTCACCAATACCAGCACCTATAGCGGCACCACACATAGCAATACCTGCAGCAATTGCTCCCATAATCTGTGTATCCTCCTTAAAATTAAAAAACTAGAAATTATTCCTCGTCGTTAACCTTCTGAGAAATATAAACTGAAGTCAAGGTTACGAACACGAACGCTTGAATGCTCCCGATAAACACTGAGAAACCTTGCCATAAGAGTTCAATTGGAAATGAGTAAACATAGCTCAACCAACCGTTGCTCTTTGCCAAATCAGCAACCTTCGTTAGTAACAATTCACCAGCAAAGATGTTCCCGAACAGCCGAAGACCTAAAGTTAGGAAATCGGTAAATTGTTCAAAGACGTTAACAACCGCGAAAACAGCAAAAGGTTGTGTGTATTCTTTCAAATAACCACCCATACCTTTCTTACGAACACCCGCAGCATGTGCAAGTGCAACGGTCATAAACGATAACGTCAAAGTCACAATCGGATCGGCGGTTGGACTCTTCAGATACGTATACTGCCCGACCTGAACGTGAATGAACAATCCAAGTTGGTTAGCGATGAAGATAAAGAGAAACAATGTAAATGCGTACAAACCGAAGTTAGACGCTTCGTTACCCTTGATCGACCCTTTGACAATGCCATTCGTGAACTCGATGAGCCACTCCAGCACATTTTGTCCACCCTTGGGCTTCATCGTAATATGTCGCGAAAGCAAAAATACAAACAAGAACACAATTAGACAAGTCACGATTACTGAGATGTCATTCGCGATATTAAACGTCAGCCCAAGGAATTTGACTGTAGGAACTGGATCACCCACTGAATATCACCTCTTTCCTTTAATTTCGGTACTATGATAACCTTAACCGTTGCGACTAGCAACGTCAATTTTATCGTAATCCGAAATGATAGATCAGGGTCGCCCCTAATCAAAATACAAAGGTAATAATACCACCACCGTCGAAAAAATTCAAAATAATTTCAACTTTTCGTCAATCAATAAAAATCCAACAACATCAAGCTTTCATGAAGCTTTCACATCGTTGGATTTTCATCATCTGGACTTTATTTTCATGTGCTAACTGACAACCATCGATTTACTTCTCGTTGACAGCCACCTTTGGTAATATCAGGTTCATAGCGATTCCGAGCACTGTTGCGACAGCTAAACCACTAAATTGAAAGCTCCCAATTTGTAAGTAAGCATTCCCAATTCCAATCACCAAAATCGCTGATGCAATCATCAAATTACGCTTCTGATTAAAATCAACTTTATTATCAATCAGGATGCGCATTCCACTGGAGGCAATCACCCCAAATAGCAAGAAACTGACACCACCAATGACTGGAGACGGAATACTTTCAATCAGTGCGGACAGCTTGCCGACAAAACTAAAGATGATGGCAAAAAACGCCGCGCCACCGAGCACGTAAATACTGTGAACCCGAGTAATGGCCAACACACCGATATTTTCACCGTAAGATGTCACGGGCGGGCCACCAACAAAACCAGCAATAATTGACGCGGTCCCGTCACCAGCTAACGTGTGATTAAGACCTGGATCTTTGAAAAAGTTTCGTTTGGTCAACTTGTTCAGCACCATAATGTGGCCCATGTGTTCTGACATCGTGACAAAGGCAATCGGCGCCATACTTAAAATTGCCCCCCAGTAGATGCCGGGATGGTAACTAATAAACGGTAATTGAAAGGCTGGCATCGCAAACCAGTGCGCCTTTTCAACACCAGAGAAGCCCACGATTCCGACTAAGACCGCCAAAATATAACCACAGACGATGCCGAGTAAGATTGGCACTAAACTCATGAAGCCGCGCAGATACATATTAAAGATTACCGTCAGTAACATCGTCGCAATCGCGACCGCAAAATATTTCAAATCATAATTATTGCCATTCATCGTCGCGTCCTTGGCCGCGGTACTGGCGAGTGACAATCCAATCACCATGACGATTGGTCCAACAACAATTGGTGGCAACGCCTTGTCGATCCAATCCGACCCAATCAATGTCACCAACAGACTGACAAGCAAGTAGACGCACCCAACGGCGACCGTCCCTTGCGCGATTGCTGGATAACCAGCCGTCTTCATCAGCGACTGCATAACAACGATGAATGAAAAGCTAGACCCCATGTACGCTGGAATCTTACCACGCGTAATCAGGATATACATCAACGTCCCGACCCCGGAACTAAAAAGCGCAATGCCCGGATTTAACCCCACCAGAATTGGCACCAGGACGGTCGACCCAAACATGGAGAACAGATGCTGTACGGATAATCCTAACCAACTACCAAACTTTGGTCGGTCATGAATGTCTAATACGACTTCATCATTATGAAACGCCGCTTTCTTTGTCATAACGCACCCCTTTATTAAATCATTGCAAAAGAAAAGACAGCCCACCACTCAAAGCGGCTAGGCTGTCCGAAATTACGTCTGGCTTCCTTACAAGTCGACGTCCGTTCATCCTTATCAGCCTCTCTGAGCTAATTTAAAGGAACTGTTTAATTGCAATTAGTGTACTCGTCTGTTGAATACTTGTCAACTAACGGTTTAAATGTCTTTGCTTTTTCGCTGGT
Organism: Lactiplantibacillus sp. 30.2.29; assembly: GCF_018991255.1. Classification (NCBI taxonomy): domain Bacteria; kingdom Bacillati; phylum Bacillota; class Bacilli; order Lactobacillales; family Lactobacillaceae; genus Lactiplantibacillus; species Lactiplantibacillus sp. 30.2.29. The sequence continues at coordinate 18,566 of NZ_JAGYGU010000024.1, forward strand.
ATGTTTGGTGGTTTGTGGTTGTCGATCCGTTAAAGTCAACTGCGGCCAGCTTAGGACCGCTGGGAACAGTGCGAGTTAGCGCAAACTTACAGCAGTATGCTCGTCCTACGCCGGCTTCCAGGCATTTCTGACAACGCTGGAACGCGATGGACGCAGATTTAAGCCGACAAACCACGTCTTAAATACTGGTCTTCCACGTTATCTGCAATATAGATGAAACGTGTTCGGGTCAGACTGGGACTTCCGGTTAGCTACGCCAGAACGCCAAGCGGAAGTTCACCACTTAACGCTCTAGCTAGGCTAATCCTCAGTCCCAACCCGTCTGAACCTCACACTCTGAGAACCACTGAGCATTGTCAGAAACGCCTTCCAGCCTGGGCAGTTTTCGCAAGGCGGACATTTGCGGACCCAACTTCAATTGAACTGATCATTGATTCTTAGCCAACCGTTCATTTGATATTTATCTGTAAGACTAGTTTTCAATCACTGACTAAATGTTTGAATTAGATAAAGTATCAGTATCACAGGATATCATCAGGAATATTCACAATTGGCAGAGAAGCCCAAGACCACAGTTGGAAACAAAAGCAAATTTTATCGTCTAACCATATGTTCAGTTTCAATTGGAGTAAATAATAATCTGTGGGCGATTTTACTGGTGTATCTAAATTTCTTAAATCATCAACGATACTGATTCAAGTTTCACTTGAAGGTCGGTCTTCTAACTGCCAGTGATCAATTGCGCTAAGTTAGGTAGCCGTTCATCTGCTATTCGAGCAGGTTTCCGACTACCCCACTGTTTCACCGTAAACAGCCGCTCTCAAAAATTTTTCTGAGACTCATAAAGAACATGCCAACTAATCGTCTTTTTGAATCACATTTAAAGCGAAATAGTGATTAGTGCAACACGTGCACACTTATTCATTCATAGTTTTACCAAAAATCCGGTAGTCTCATCGACAAAGATCAAATTCACTGTGGTAAGTAATCGTGAATCCAGTCTATCTCTCACTGGACAGGTCCTATAATATAGTAAGGATTTTTTCAAATATTAGTGAACCAAAAAGGCAGCCCCACCCCACGCGTTTGTGGAATGGTGCTACCTTTTTTATGGCAACTTACTTCGTACCAAATAACCGGTCGCCAGCATCGCCCAAACCTGGAACGATGTAGCCATCTTCATTTAAATGGTCATCAAGTGCTGCGGTATAAACATCGATGTCTGGATGTGCGTCGCGAAGGGCTTTAACCCCTTCAGGCGCTGCAACTAAGCACATGAACTTAATATTGCTAGCACCACGCTTCTTCAACATATCCATGGCCATGATGGCTGAACCACCAGTGGCTAACATTGGATCAACGACAAATAACTGACGTTGTGAAATGTCACTTGGTAATTTAACAAAATATTCGACTGGCTTTAACGTCTTTTCGTCACGATACATACCGACGTGACCAACTTTAGCCGCTGGAATCATGTTTAAGAACCCATCGACCATTCCTAAACCAGCCCGTAAAATCGGCACAATGGCAACTTTCTTACCAGCCAATGTCTTTTGCGTTGACTTGGCAATCGGTGTCTCGATTTCAATGTCCTTCAATGGCATGTCGCGTGATACTTCGTACGCCATCAACGTTGAAATTTCGTTGACCATTTCCCGGAAGACTTTCGTCCCACAGTTCTTTTCCCGAATAATTGTCAATTTATGTTGAATGAGCGGATGATCCAAAACCTCAAACTTACCCATGTTGCTACGCACACTCCTTAGTGATTTCTTTCTATTGTAGCTAATTTGGAAAGAAAAAACCAGACCTGATATAAATTACTTAATCAACATCAATTGGATGTTTGGCTGTTAATGCCATGGCTTGTTGCTTAACGTCATCCAAGTTTGCTTGGTCTGTCGGCGCTTGTAACGCTTGCAAGATTAATTCAGCAACCTTGGCGGCATCCGCTTCATCAAATCCACGTGTCGTAATCGCTGGCGTTCCTAAACGAATCCCAGACGTCTTAAAGGCCCCTAAAGTTTCGTTCGGGATGGCTTCCTTGTTGACGGTGATGTAGACCGTATCGAGTAGATCTTGAACTTGCCGACCATTTAATCCCGACTTCGTGACGTCGATCGTCATTAAATGGTTGTCCGTCCCACCAGAGATGACCCGGACTAGGTCAGATTCAGTAAAGACCTTCGCCATTGCTTTCGCATTATCAATAATGTGTTGTGCATAGACTTTAAATTCTGGTTGTAAGTCTTCGCCCAAAGCAATCGCCTTACCAGCAATCACGTGGTCTAACGGGCCACCCTGATTGCCAGGGAAGACGGCTGAATTGATTTTCTTACCATATTTTTCCTTCGCGAGGATCATCCCACCACGAGGACCACGTAACGTCTTGTGTGTCGTCGTCGTGACCACGTCGGCGTAAGGGACTGGATTTGGATGCAATCCGGCTGCCACTAAACCAGCAATGTGGGCCATGTCGACCATCAAGAGTGCACCAACGGCATCCGCAATTTCACGGAACTTCTTAAAATCAATTAACCGACTATAAGCCGAAGCCCCCGCAACGATTAATTTTGGTTGGAATTCTTGCGCTTGTGCCAAGATGGCATCATAGTTCAGCTCTTCGGTCTCAGGATCTAACCCGTATCCTTGGAAATCATAGAGCTTACCAGAAAAGTTAACACTCGAGCCGTGTGTCAAATGGCCCCCGGCGTCTAATGACATCCCCATAACCCGGTCGCCCGGTTGAATTAATGCCATGTACGCTGTCGCATTCGCTTGTGAACCTGAGTGAGGTTGAACGTTAGCGTATTCCGCGCCAAATAATTTCTTAGCACGTTCAATCGCTAAGGTTTCAACTTGGTCAATATATTCGTTACCGCCGTAAAAACGGTGACCTGGATAACCTTCGGAGTATTTATTAGTCAGCACACTCCCCTGTGCTGCTCGAACACCTTTCGAGACAATGTTTTCGGAAGCAATCAACTCAATGTTGTGCTGTTGCCGTGCCTGTTCCTTACTAATCGCAGCCCATACTTCTGGATCTTGTTCTTGGTAATTCATGAATAAATCTCCTCCATTTCACAAGTGACAACTTTCGGGTTTTCCCGGCTTGCAATTATTATACACTAAAATGAGTCTGTCCGGCAGATTTATTTAAGCGATTCATGTAAGCTAACCCTAACCCTTTATTTTCAAAGGCTTGGCAGAGAATATCCTTAATTTCAGTTTCCGTATCAAAGTGTCGTAAGCCGGCAAACAATCGTTGACTTGCCGATTGAATATCAGTCCCAAGCGAAAATCGTTCGCAATTTGACGGGATTTGATTTTGATTCAGAATGGCACCCGTCGCCATGACCCCCATCGGGACGTCTTGTTGCGCTGCCCAGGCTAAAGCTTGTGGCCAATCTTCCGAACGATCAACGATATAAACCTGTGCATTCGGTGCATAGTGCTTGTATTTCATCCCCGGCGCCTTAGGAACTTCAGTGGCCCCGACGTGATGTGCTTCTGTCTGAACGGGCATGCCAATCACGGCTTCGATTGCTTCTGGCGTAATGGCGCCGGGCCGCAAAATCGCCGGCTGATCAGTCGACAGATCCAAGACGGTTGATTCCACCCCGACCTTAGTTGGGCCATCATCCAGAATACCGGCAATCTTACCGTTCAAATCGTGATAGACGTGCTCAGCCAAGGTCGGACTTGGTTTGCCTGACGTATTCGCAGACGGCCCCACGATTGGTGTCTTAGCTGCCCGAATCAATGCCAAGGTCGCAGCGTTATCCGGATTGCGAAATGCTGCGGTCTGTAAGCCGCCCGTCACCTCGGTGGCAAGTGCGTTTGGTTTTAACTTAAAAATCATCGTTAATGGTCCGGGCCAAAAGGCTTTGATCAACTTCTTGGCTGCTTCTGATAGCGGCATGGCAAACCGCTCAACTGTCGCCACGTCGGCAACGTGGACGATCAGCGGATTATCACTCGGACGTCCCTTCGCGCGATAAACTTGTTTCACTGCATCGACATTCGTGGCATCCGCACCTAAGCCATACACGGTCTCGGTCGGGAAAGCCACTAGTTCACCCGCAGCTAACAACGCCGCGGCAGCTGGAATTTCATCCGGCTTAAATACTTTGGTTTCCATAATTACTGATTCCTCTACTTTATTGTATTTATAATTTGTGATTGACGATTTAATATGCATTATTAGTGCTAATTTGTCTTGAATCGTGATTACAACGTGCTGATTTTTAAATTCAAAACAGCCAGCTGGAAAATGGGGCGAGTTTCGTGTAAACCTATATGACAGATGCATCCTACTCCGGCTTCCAGGCATTTCTGACAACGCTGGAACGCGATGGACACAGATTTAAGCCGACAACCCACGTCTTAAATACTGGTCTTTCACGTTAGTTGCAGTATGGATGAAACGTGTTCGGGTCAGACTGGGACTTCCGGTTAGCTACGCCAGAACGCCAAGCGGAAGTTCGCCGCTTAACGCTCTAGCTAGGCTAATCCTCAGTCCCAACCCGTCTGAACCTCACACTCTAAGAGCCGCCGAGCATTGTCAGAAACACCTTCCAGCCGGGGATCCTATTCGAAAGTCGGACATGTGCTGACCCAACTTTTGATGAACTGATCGTTGGTTCTTAGTAAAATGTTGTTTTTACATTTAACTTTCAGAATAGTCTCCTACAGTCTCTAGCCACACTTGCGCTTTGATTTTTCTAAGCTAGTAACATTTTTGAATATTGTCAGAAATTCTATAGTCAGTTGAGATTGAGACTACAAATTTTAAAAATTTACATGGATACACGCTGCGACTAACTGTAAGAATTAGTTCTACGTGAAATTGGTCAATAGTCTTCTAATTAGCATTCAATTTTTGACTCACGATTAATGCTGTCTAAAAGTTTGTTTGAAGATCCAGTCACTAAAAAGCTGTGGTCAATTGCACCCAGATGGGTGGCCGTTCATCCGCCATTCGAGCGGCTTCCCGACTGGCCGGACTGCCGGACAATGCTCAGTAGCCAAATTATTCTTAGCTGGAAGTGGGGTACTTCCGGCTTAGAATAAGACTCGTATTTGAAATTGCGCAGTGGTCTTCTGCGTGAGTTCAAATCGTCGGCTGCGTTCCAGCAATTGTCAGCCGACCCCGGAAGTCGGACTCAGACGTTCACCGGCTGACGAACCGAAGTCCAACTCATCAGCACGTTTTAATCATTTTTAGCACAACCCAATAACTAATTGTAAGTCATCTGACCTACCCAGGTTGAACGACCCGTAACATTCGGTCGTGTCCGGCCATGTCTTGACGCAAGGTCACCGTTGCGGTTGGCAACGCTTGTTGAAATAAGTGCTGGACTGCCGGGCCTTGATGATAGCCGAACTCCAAATATAAGCGTCCAGCTGCCGTCAAGTGTGGCGCAACCGTCGCGGCCAGTTGCTCATAGAGTGCTAGGCCGTCGTGGGCCGCAAACAAGGCTGTTTGTGGTTCATAGTCTAAGACGCTGGCATCCATGACATCTTTTTCATTCGTCGCGATGTACGGCGGATTACTGACGATCACGTCAAACGGTTCGGCCGCAATCGACTGCAATAAATCACTCTGGACAAAGTTCACGTCAAGTGCGAGCTGTTCAGCATTGCGTTTGGCGACCGCTAACGCCGCTGACGAGACATCACTCGCCGTCACCTGCCAGCTCGGACGCTCGTGTTTGAGTGCCAAAGCGATTGCCCCGGAGCCAGTACCGATGTCTAAGACCCGTAGCGGGGTATCAGCGGCTGCATAATCGGTCAAAATCCAGTCTACCAGTTCTTCGGTCTCAACCCTAGGAATAAGAACTGCTGGATCGACTTGCAAGTCTATGCCATAAAAAGGTGCCTTGCCCAAGACATACTGGACTGGTTCTCCAGCCACGACCCGCGCAATGCCCTGCTGGTAGGCTTGCCAAATTGACGTTGGCAAACTGTCACGATAATGGATCAAGAGCTGGGTCTGGTCCAGATGGCTTAATCCCAATAACAAAAAACGGGCACTATCGGTTGGCAATTTGGCCGTTTTAAGACAAAAAGAAGCCCACTGCTGGGCTTCAAAATAGGTCGGCTGTTGTGGCTTATTCATTGGTTAAGCGCTCCATCTTTTCAGCCTGGTCCGCTAAGACTAATGCATCGATAACTTCGTCTAATTCACCGTTCATGACCCGGTCTAATTTGTTCAACGTCAAACCGATTCGGTGGTCAGTCACCCGGTTTTGTGGGAAGTTATAAGTCCGGATTCGTTCAGAACGGTCCCCGGTTCCGACTGCCGACTTACGCTCAGCATCGTACTCATTTTGTTCCCGTGATTGATAGTAATCATAGACCCGCGCACGCAAGATTTCCATGGCTTTGGCCCGGTTTTGTTGTTGTGAACGTTGGTCTTGCATCGAAACAACGATTCCCGTTGGTAAGTGAGTCATCCGCACCGCTGAAGAGGTCTTGTTGATATGCTGACCACCGGCACCAGATGAACGAAAGACGTCGGTCCGAATATCTTTAGGATCAATATCAATATCCACGTCTTGGGCTTCTGGCATGACTCCGACCGTGGCAGTTGACGTGTGCACCCGCCCGGCAGATTCGGTAACTGGTACCCGTTGCACCCGGTGTGCGCCACTCTCATACTTCAGTTTGGAGTAAACTTTGTCACCAGAAATAATCAGCACGATTTCCTTAAAGCCACCGACTTCGGTTTCGTTACGGTCAGCGACTTCCACTTGCCACCCCTGCCGTTCAGCATACTTGGAGTACATGTTAAAGAGGTCCGCAGCAAACAGACTGGCTTCATCACCACCGGCAGCACCGTGGATTTCCATGATGATGTTCTTATCATCGTTCGGGTCCTTTGGTAACATCAACAGGGTAATTTCATGTTCAAGTTGGTCTTTTTCAGCGTTGAGGTTCTTCAAGTCGTCCTTGACCATCGCATTCATCTCGTCATCGAGCTTTTCATGCAATAATTCATCGTTTTCCTCAATCTGACTCGTAACTTCTTTGTAGTGGTTATACTTTTCAACCGTCTCACGCAGGTTACCCATTTCTTTAGATAACTTCATAAAACGTTGTGAATCCGCAATCACATCGGGATCACTCAGCAGTTCGCCAAGTTCTTCATACCGATCAGCAACGGCTTGTAATTTATCAAAAAACTTATCCATTCTCAGCTATTCCTCACTTTGTTAATTTCGGCGGGTAAAAATAATGATGGCGACAAACTGGGTAGTACGCCTCATTACCCCCGATTTGAACTTGTTCGCCCTCATAGACTGGCTGGCCGTCGTGGAACCGTAAATTCATGATGGCTTTCTTACGGCAGAACCAGCAGATCGTCTTCATCTCTTCGATTTTATCGGCATACAGTAATAGGTACTTGCTGCCTTCGAACAATTCATTACGAAAATCGTTCTTCAAACCAAACGTCATGACTGGAATCTTCAACTTATCAACGATGTTGGCAAGTTCCAGCACGTGATGTTTCTTTAAAAATTGGGCTTCATCGATCAGGACGCAGGCGGCATCCGGATTGGTCCGCTCAACCACGTCGAAAACGTCCGTGTCATCGAAGACCGGAATGGCTTCCCGTTTGAGTCCGATGCGACTAGCAACGTAGCCGACGCCGTCACGATTATCTAAGCCACTCGTTAAAATAATGACCGACTTATCCTGTTCCTCATAATTATGGGCAACTTTCAGAATTTCAATGGTTTTTCCACTGTTCATCGCGCCATATCGAAAAAATAACTGTGCCAAGTGACTAATCCCCTTTTTTACACATTTCTAGTCAATTATAGCGGATTTGAGCATGAATTTCAGCATTCTGTCATTAAAACTAATTAACGAATTGATAATATGCGTACAAATGGCAGGAGTATCACTTTTCTTTTAGGGGCGTTCAGTATAAAATACTTGAGAGTAGGACATTTCGTCCGGTAATTATGATTTTCATACCCAGTCAGTGCTTTGTTCGCATTGACGGGTAAATCAAGAATTAGGGGTACCGATAACTTATGTCAATTAATAGTACATTAGCCACTTGGACGGGAAAATCAGCCTACTGGTTTTTACACACCTTTCGTGGTGGTGGGAGTTCACTTCCCGGCAAGTTGGCGTTGAAGCTTGATCCATCGATCTTGAAGCATCTCGCCAAAAACTACGACGTCATCGTCATCACTGGGACCAATGGTAAAACGTTAACGACTGCATTGACGGTCAAAGTTTTACGTGAACAGTACCCTGATATTTTAACCAACCCAAGCGGATCAAATATGAAGCAAGGCATCGTCACGACCTTTTTAACGGCCCCGAAAGCGCACCAAAAGCCCCTCGCCGTGCTCGAAGTCGACGAAGCCAACGTGATTATGGTCACCAAGTACATCACGCCAAAAGCGTTCGTATTCACCAACATTTTCCGTGACCAAATGGACCGTTATGGTGAAATCTACACGACTTATCAAAAGATTCTGGACGGCGTGGCGCTGGCACCCGAAGCGACGATCATCGCCAATGGTGACTTACCGTTATTTAACGCCAAACCACTGCCGAACCCCATCCTGTACTACGGTTTCGATTACCAAGCTGACCATGACCAACAAGCCCCAGCCAATACGGACGGCCTGCTGTGTCCACGCTGTCAGCACATCTTGCGTTATCACAGCCGCACCTACAGCAATATGGGCAAGTATTTCTGTCCCAACTGCGGCTTTGAACGGCCTCAGTTGACTTACAAACTGAATGCCTTGACTGCCATGACACCAACCAGTTCGGATTTTGAAATCAACGGTCAGGCGATGCACCTGAACATCGGTGGTCAATATAACATCTACAACGCACTCGCTGCCTATGCGGTCGGTCGTTTCATGGACGTCAGCCCGGCTAAAATTGCCCACGCACTCAGCGACAACGATGAACAAGTCTTCGGTCGTCAAGAAACGTTCCACGTTGGTGACAAGGACGTCACACTGATTTTGGTCAAAAATCCAGTTGGCCTGAACCAAGTTTTGCAAACGATCAGTACTGACGACCGGCCCTTCTCGTTTGCGGCCTTACTCAACGCCAACTACGCGGATGGAATCGACACGAGTTGGATCTGGGATGGCGACTTTGAAAAATTGCCATCGCTGAATATTCCAGCCTTTATTAGTGGTGGCGAACGTTACCGCGATATCACGTTCCGACTTAAAGTCGCTGGTGTCCCTGAGGACCAACTCACTATCATTCCAGATTTAACTGAAATGACGGCAGCGATTCAAAAATTACCAACCAAGCAAGTTTACGTCGTGGCAACTTACACGGCGATGCTGCAATTGCGTAAACAGCTTGCCAGTCAAGGCATTATTGATGGAGGGATGGCATAATGACTTATACTTTACACGCCGCACACCTCTACGGCGACTTGATGAACACGTACGGCGACATTGGCAATATTCTTGCCATGCGGTACTACGCCAAGGCGGTTGACGCGGACATCACCGTTGATTTAGTCAGCTTAGATGATCCATTCGACCCGGCCGCTTATGATTTCGCCCTCTTCGGTGGCGGTCAGGACTACGAGCAAACAATCGTTTCGAAGGACCTGCAGACCAAAAAAGACGCATTAACGGCTTACATTGAAGCTGGCGGCCCCCTACTGGCTATTTGTGGTGGCTTCCAGATGCTCGGCCATTACTACATCGGCGCGCATGGTGAGAAAATCGCCGGAATTGGCGCGCTCGACCATTACACGCTGAGCCAGGACAATAACCGTTTCATCGGTAACATCACGATTGAAAACGCCGAGACGCACCAGACTTACTATGGTTTCGAAAACCACAACGGCATGACCTTCCTGGGCGAAGGCGAACGGCCACTCGGCAAGGTGCTCCAAGGCAACGGGAACAACGGCAAGGATCAGTCTGAGGGTGTCATCTACAAGAATACCTTTGGCTCATACTTCCACGGCCCAATCTTAGCCCGCAATGAAGCCCTTGCCAAACGAATCTTGAAGTTGTCGCTACAACGCAAATATCCGGATGCCAACTTCGACGCCTTGGATCAATTGAACGAAGATTTAACCAAAAACGTGGTCGTTAAGCCGTAATTCAGTGTCGCGTATGTCGATTCAGAAGGTGTTTGGCGTATTCAAACGACTCCAGATCATCTGTGGTATCACGTCAAAGTAACCTCGCCTCATTACAAATTATTTTATACTCGCTGTCAGCAGCCAGGACCCATGCTGACAGCGAGTTTTTGTTTGGGGATAATTAATGGCTGCCCTCACCCAGGTGCTGGTGCTGAATCCAATGCAAACCCTTCCTGTCTACTTTCCACTTTCAAGCATGTCACGATTCCCGTTGACAAAGGGGTACTGGACGGATGCCTCCATGACAAATTGGCAGTGCGCCAAGCGACCCGCACGATATTCCGACAACACTTCGACTAGAATCATCCCGGCAAGAACTTTTGATTGCGCACGACTGATGTAAGCGTCAACATTAGTAAACCCCTTAAAGTTATAATAAATATTTATATACTTTTTGATAGCAATAACTAACAAACTGACAGCATCAGTCTAACTGGCAAAAAAAGATTGATAATGGCAAACGCCAATATCAATCTTTTTTATCCCATCAGGGGTTTAACTAATTAAGCTTTGTCGCCAGGTTCTGAGGCAATGATCTGTAAGTCACCTGACAAGGTCCACTGTTTCACATCGTATGGCAACATGAAGTGGACACCTTTATGCAATGGATAATCCTGACCGTCGACCGTAATCTTTCCGTCACCATCTAAGACGGACACCAAGGTGTAAGGTGCTTTACCGCGGTTGAAAGTCGCTTGGCCATTCGTCAACCGCCATTGCCAAACGCTAAAGAATGGTGATTGGACGTAGGTCGTGACAGTCGCATCGCCGACCTGAGTCGTGGTGATATTCAAGTCCGGATCATGGTGGGGCACATTGGTCGTGTCAATCGACTGTGGTAAGTGCAATTCGCGCTTCTTACCCGTCGTCTTATCAACCCGATCCCAGTCATAGAGCCGGTAAGTCGTATCAGAACTCTGTTGGGTCTCTAAGACCATGATGCCCTTGCCGACCGCGTGAATCGTTCCCGATGGCACGTATAAAAAGTCCCCGGCTTTAACGGGAACCCGCCGTAATAGCTTCTCCCATTCGCCATTGTTGATCCATTCAGCGAGCTGTTCGCGCGTCTTAGCATGGTGGCCGTAAATCATCGTTGCGCCTGGTTCTGCAGCGATGACGTACCAGCATTCAGTCTTGCCGAGCTCATGTTCATGTTCGGCCGCGTATGCGTCATCTGGATGAACTTGAACCGACAAATCTTCACTTGCATCCAAAATCTTAGTTAACAGTGGGAACACATCCCCTTTGGCGTTACCAAAGACGTCGCGATGCTGTGCCCAGACTTGATCTAGGGTCATGCCAGCATACGGGCCGTTTTCAACCGTGGCAGGGCCATGCGGATGTGCCGAAATTGCCCAACATTCGCCGGTATGGTCGCTCGGAATATCATAGCCGAAATCATCATGTAATTTCGTGCCACCCCAAATTTTTTCATGAAACACTGGCTTTAAAAAGTACGGTTCACTCATAAGATTTACTCACTCCATTGCTGAATTTGATACTTAAAGTTTAGCATATATGAAAGCGGTTGTGAAACTAGAGCGGCAATTTTGTAACCGTATCCGCCAACCAAGCCGCAATCAAGCGACGACGCGCTGGTAAAAACTGCTGATTATTGGCAACTGGATGGACGCGGTTTGATAAGAAGACCAGCCCCTGTTGCCGTTGACGGTCGAGCATCAACAACGTGCCGGTGTATCCGGTGTGAAAAATGACCGGTTGCTGTCCTGCTGCACGGTGCCAGAGATTCCAGCCAAAGCTCCGCCGCAAATGGTGGTTCGGCGTCCAGTCTTGATACAGACTTGCAATCGTCTCCGGTTCCAAGACTTCTGGAATCGTCATTTGACCAAGCATCAACCGTGAAAACCGGACCAAGTCAGCAACACTCGCAAATAACCCGGCTGAGCCGCAACGTGCTCCTAACACCCGGGCTTTCGGATCATGTACGATTCCTTGCAATAACCCTGTCGCTTCCGTATACGTCGTTGGAATGGCTTGTTGTGGGTCTGGATCAAACGTCGCGTCTGGCAAGTTCAATGGCTGGATAACACGTTCTGTAATGACTTGCTGAACTGGCTGGTGATAGACTTGCTCAATGACTAAGCCCATCAAAATCAACCCTAAGTCCGTGTAAACGACACGATGATTCCGATTACGTTCACTAAGCGGTAACTGTTGAATCGCAGCTAATAGGGCTGTGGCACCCAACGCATTACGATTCGGAATATACCCGCTCAAGCCACTCGTATGCGTCATCAGGTTGCGAATCGTAACGGTCGTGGACGGTAACGTTGGTAAATAGTCATGAACTGGCCGGTCCAGGTCTAACTTCCCAGCTGCCAACAATTGTAAGGCCACCGTGGTCGTTCCCACGACCTTGGTCACCGATGCCAGATCATAAACGGCGTGTGGCCAAATCGGCTTAGTCGTCGGTTGCAGCTGGGCCACACCCACTTGGCGTTCAATGACCTGCTCACCATCAATCAGTGCATAGCTCGCACCCGGAATCACCTTTTGCGCCACCATTGCCGCAATCTGGGCTTCAGTTCTCTCAAAATTCACCATTAAATCACTCATTCTCTCTCAAATTTATCCCTTGGCTAACATCCTACATTGCAGACCGTAGCCGACTTCATACTACTTATTGTACAAAATACAACTAATACGCATTGTGCTAGTTAATTTGTCATGATTCATGGTTAAATCATGGCAAGTTGGCGTCCTGTTCGTCAGCCGATGAGCGCCTTAGTCCGACTTCCGAGGCTGGCTGACAACGCTGGAACAGGGCGGACATCGATTTGAACTCACGCAGAAACCCACTGCGCAATTTCAAATTCGAGTCTTCTTCTAGCCCGGGGACCCCACCCGGACAAGAAGAATTTCGCCCTTGAGCATTGCCCGCCAGCCCCTACAGTCGGGAACCCGCTCGAATGGCAGATGAACGGCCACCTATCTGGGTACAATTGACCACTGAATATTAAGTGACTGGTCCTTCAAGCAAACTTTTAATCGATATTCGATGATGCTTTATGGCACTTTAATACTGAGAAGACTATCGAATATGATTTACAAAATCCACGGCCGATAGTCCTGAATTTAGTCGATAGAATTGCCTTCGTTTGTAGTTTCTGGCTTTGCCATCTCAAACGGCTAAAGAAAATTCTGACAATTTCAGTGAAACTGCTGGTTAGAAGTTCAAAACATGGGTAAAAAGGTTCAGCTATTGTTTAAAACCAGCCTTACAGTTGAATGTCAAAATGACCGTATGCTAAGAACCGACAACTAATCTAACAAAAAGTTGGGTCCGCACACGTCTGCCTTTCGAATACCATCCCGGCTGGAAGGTATTTCTGACAATGCTAAGCGATGAAATTCCACTTAGCAAGCGTCCTTGGCTTGGTTAGTGGAAGACCAGTATTTAAGACGCGGTCTTCGGCTTAAATCTGTGTCCATCGCGTTCCAGCGTTGTCAGAAATTCCTGGAAGCCGGCCTAGGACGCAGCTGACCAAACAAGTTTACACGAACTCGCACTGTTACCAGCGGTCCTCAGCTGGCGGCACTTGACCTCCGCAATCAGCCTCATGCTCGCCTAAACAGCCGTGGTAGAACCACTAACCAGTAACAGCCAAGCGCGATGCCGCCAATCACGAGTGACCAAGGTTTGGACAGCAGCTGATGTTGATAGCCGAGTGTACACGCAACTAGCACCACCGTACTTGCCCATTCAATAACTTGCCAATGCCGATTCAATACTTTCATCCGCCCATTCGTCTCCTTTTATTGTAACGCGTTCCCCGTCCTGCTCGCAGGATCCTCAATAATCTTAACCTAACCATAATCGCTTGACCACCCTCTTTTGGCCAATTAGAAACCCCTGGTCTTTGTTACGGCTACGAATGATTTTTGCTGACTAATTGACATCAAAAATATCTGCCGCCAGTATCAAATTTTTCACCTACTTACTAACAACAGATCTTATGGCGCCAAAAAACGACCTCAATCGCGTTCGGATTACGAACCGACCAAAGTCGTCATTTAATGCTTCAAAATTAGTCTAAATCAACCTTTTGAATCCAGCCTTCAGGTGCTTCACGGTCACCGAATTGGATCCCAGTTAATTCATCGTATAACTTCTTCGTAACTGGTCCAACTTCCGTCTCGCTATAGAAGACGTGTAACTTGCCTTGATGTTCCAAGCCACCAATTGGTGAAATAACGGCGGCAGTCCCACACGCGCCGGCTTCAGCAAAGCGGTCTAAGTCATCGATGTAAACATCGCCTTGTTCCGTCTTCATGCCGAATTTGTGTTCAGCTAAGTAAAGTAATGAGTACTTCGTCACTGAAGGCAAAATCGAAGGTGATTTTGGTGTTACGAAGGTGCCGTCCTTGGTGATTCCAAAGAAGTTCGCTGAACCAACTTCTTCAATCTTACGATGTTCAACGGGGTCTAAGTAGACACAGTCTGAGAACCCATCGGCATGCGCCTTTTGACCTGGGAATAAGCTGGCGGCGTAGTTCCCGCCGACTTTATAAGCACCGGTCCCTTTGTGGGCGGCACGGTCATATTCAGAAGTAGTGAAGTTCGTTGGCGTCATGCCACCTTTGAAGTAGCTCCCAACGGGCATCGCAAAGACGGTGAAGATATATTCGTCAGCTGGGTGCACACCGATGTTACCGCCGACCCCAATCATGAGTGGCCGTAAGTATAACGTTGCGCCAGTACCATATGGTGGCACGTAGTCTTGGTTCGCCTTGACGACTTGCTTAATGGCGTCCACAAACATGTCAGTTGGCACTTGTGGCATTAATAACCGTTCACAACTCGTTTGCATTCGAGCAGCATTACGGTCTGGCCGGAATAATTGGACACTGCCATCCTTAGTCCGATAAGCTTTTAAGCCTTCGAAATCTTGTTGGCCGTAGTGTAACGCGGTTGAACCTTCACTGATATGTAAGGTTGCGTCTCCGGTTAATTCTTTCTTATACCAGTCACCATCTTTCCAATACGCGCGGTAACGGTACGGAAGGTTACGGTATTCGAATCCTAAGTTGTTCCAGTCCAATTGTACGTCTGCCATATATTTCGACTTCTTTCATATGTAATTTCCAAATTGATTAATTTGAATTTAATTAAAAGATTAATGGTTAATTAGAACTTTGTCAAGGGGCAATGAAACATTTTCAACGTTTGACTCAATTTTTGGTATAATGGGGGTAAATATCGCAAAGGACTGGTTCGTCGTGGCTAGTAATTCAGATTCAATTTATAACGTCATGTTCTATATCGCCCATCATCCGGCTGAAATCGCCTTTACGCAGCCAGAATACACGAATGTCGTGCGGATGGGCATCCCCGACAGCGTCAAGGTCGCTAACCCTGAAATTTATTTTCCTGACAACAAGTTATTAGTCAATCGATTTCAAGATGACTTCGTTGCTAAAAATGGGAACCTGCTAGACTTCTTCTTCGATTATACTGAGAAAAAGGTGCCGAATTACCACGAAGTCTGGGTTTCATCCGCGCATCTCCCAGCTAAGAAAATGTATTTCCTGGAACTTTCTTTTGAATAGTGTGTGGCATTGCTATTAATTAGCGAAAAACCTGTATCACCGTATGCCAAAAGCACCGTTTAGTTCACCCCAATCTTGGGCTGACTAAACGGTGCTTTTAAGTCTGACCTACTTCGTCATAAAAATGTATAAATCCGAAGCAGAGACACCAATCGTGAACCGCACACCCTTAGAGGTGATTGGATCGATGGTGGTCGTCGTACTACTGTTATCCTTAGTTTCCTTTTGGAACTGCTTCATCACCGTCTTGGCATTGGCACCAGTGGTCGTCGCCATTAATGCAAACGCGGTTCCGAAGTTCTTTTGACGGGTCTTATTCTTAAAGGCCTTCGTTGGCACAATCATCGCTGCGCCCATCACGTCACCTTTTTGAACGTTCATCCGAATCTTATAGTCCTTAGTCGTCAAAACATTGCTCAGCCCATCGCTAGGCGTCTTAGTCGGCAACAACTGCGACTTGACCTTTTGCTTAGCAGTCTTCATTGCCGCCGCAACGGCTTGTTGACTCGTCTGGAGACTAGCCGCTTGCGTCTTAAGCTTGGCCGCGGCAGTTTGTTGCGCTTGTAGCGTTTGAGCTGCCGTGGTTGCGCCAGTCCCGCCAGCCTTGAGTTGGGCTTCGGCTTTTTTGACCTTCGTCTGAATCGTGGCCTGTTGCTTCTTGAGTGCGGCACCTTCTGCCTGCAATTTCTGGGCCTTCTTCTGGTCCGCTTTGCTTAATTTCGAGGCAATCAGTGCTTGATTATAAGTCGTCGCCATCTTTTGATAACTGGCGAGCTTCTTAGCCCCAGCCACGTGGACGGTCTTTGAATCAGAACCGGCTTTGATCTTGACCGCTTGGCGGGTCGTCTTGGTCGGAACTTGAATAACGAACGTATGATTATGCACATTCGCCGTCTTTTGTTGGCCACCGTCGAGCTGATAACGAACCGTTTTGGTATTGGCTTTACCCTTAACGGCCGCAACCAGCCCATTCTGTTTGTAAGTGGTTTTCGTTGTCGATAACGTCGTTTTACCACAGCCTGCTAACAAGACCGTTAGCACACCGGCAGTCACGGCAACTAATGCTGTTTTCCGGAACAATTGACACCCCTCCTTTAGCTGAGACTAATATTACCGGTAAATTGGCTATTATATAGATCGGCGTAGAAGCCATTCTTCGCCATCAACTGTTCATGATTCCCAGTTTCGACTACGGAACCATGGTTCATGACGATGATGTTGTCGGCATCTTGAATCGTTGACAAACGGTGCGCGACCACGAAGCTTGTCCGATTCTTTAAGAGCCGTTCCATCGCGTGCTGGATATGAACTTCAGTCCGTGTATCGACTGAACTCGTGGCTTCATCCAAAATCAGAATTTCGGGATCCGCAACGAACGCGCGCGCAATCGTTAATAACTGCCGTTGTCCTTGCGAAATATTTGACGCTTCTTCGTTCAGAACAGTTTGATAGCCATCTGGTAATTTCCGGACAAAACTGTCAACGTGAGCGGCTTTAGCAGCGGCGTAGATTTCATCATCCGTCGCGTCTTCACGCCCATACTTTAAGTTGTCAAAAATCGTTCCAGTGAACAGCCAAGTATCTTGGAGCACCATCGCGAAATGGGACCGCAAGTCTTCACGGTCTAAGTCACGCGTATCCGTCCCATTCAACTTGATCGAACCGCCCTTAATATCGTAGAACCGTTCCAATAAGTTGATGATGGTCGTCTTACCAGCCCCAGTTGGTCCAACAATGGCGACTTGCTGACCACGTTTCACATCCAGATTGTAATCGGTCATTAACAGGTCGTTGTCCGTATAGCCGAATTGGACGTGTTGCAAACTGATTAAGTTATCCGTATCCGTTTCAGCAGGCAAGTTCGACTTGGTCTGCTTCATTTCTTCTTCGTCTAAGACTTCGAAGACCCGTTCGGCAGAAGCGACAGTCGATTGAATCGTGTTCAATAAGTTGGCCATTTGTGAAATCGGTTGTGAGAACTGTTGCGTGTATTGAAGGAAGGCTTGGATGTTCCCTAATGAGACCTTCCCATTGGCAACGTCGATCCCACCAATAATGGCGACAAACACGTAACCGATGTTGTTCAAAAACATCATCAACGGCATGATGATTCCAGAGATAAATTGGGCTTTCCATGCAGACTGATAGTAATTTTCGTTTTGGACTTCGAAGTCATCGATGGCATCTTGTTCCTTGTTGAAACTCTTGATGACCACGTGACCCGCATAGTTTTCTTCAACTTGGTTGTTCAGTAACCCCAAGCTCTTTTGTTGCGTGCCGAAGAATTTTTGTGACTTCGGTGCAATCACACCGACGACCACGACACTCAGTGGAATCGTCACGAGCGCGATCAAGGTTAACTTCCAACTAATAGAAATCATCATCCACAGCGTCCCGATAAAGGTCACCGTACTGGTTACCGCCTGCGTCAGGTTTTGTTGTAGCGTATTGGCGATGTTATCCATATCGTTGACGGCCCGACTCATGATATCCCCGTTAGAATGGGTATCGTAGTATGAGATCGGCACTTTTTGCATCTTGCCCTTAAACGACCGCCGTAATTTATAAACGGTCCGTTGCGAGATCCGGGTCATGATATATTGTTGGATAAAGTTGAACAGTGCTGAGGCCAAATACATGATAATCACGATTAGAATAATCTGACCGATTTTTTCAAAGTTGATTGGATAGCCTGATTGACTGATTCCGGCCTTCTGTTGCGCAGCACCCTTCATGATTCCTTTGTAGATTTCGGTGGTTGCTTTCCCTAAAATCTTAGGCGTCCGAATCTGGAAGATAACAGATGCAATGGCAAAAATCATCACAACGGCCAAACCGACCCAACGATCTGACATGTAGCGCATCAACCGAATCGCCGTTTTCCAAAAACTCTTAGGCTTTTCAACTAAGCCAGCGTGACCACCAGGGCCATGTCCGCCAGCTGGACGTGCCGGTTTTGTACTGGTATTCTTCTCACTCATTACAGCTGATCCTCCTCTCGTAATTGTGATTTCATAATTTCTTGATAAACTTCATTATTAGCCTTCAATTCAGCATGCGTCCCCTTACCGACTAATTTGCCGTTATCAAGAACTAGAATCAAGTCAGCATCCGCCACCGTTGCGATCCGTTGCGCAACAATGACCACGACACTCTGTTGAATCTGCTTATCTTGCCGTAACTCAGCCCGCAGTTGGGCATCCGTCTTGAAGTCCAAGGCAGAAAACGAATCATCAAAGACGTAAGCTGAGGCTTGTTTGACCAGCGCACGGGCAATCGCTAACCGTTGCCGTTGTCCACCGGAGAAGTTACCCCCGCCCTGTTCAACGTGGGCATCTAAGCCGCCTTCTTCTTTGACGAAATCGGTCGAACGGGCAATTTCAAGTGCATGCCAGATTTCATCATCAGTGGCATGTTCGTTCCCAAACTGCATGTTTTCTCGAATCGTCCCAGTGAACAATGTCGCCGTTTGTGGCACGAATGAGACCGCTTGGTGTAAATCAGCTAGTTTCAATTGACGGACATCCGTCCCATCCAGCTTGATCGACCCACTTTCAATATCATAGAACCGTGGAATCAGGTTGACTAAGGTCGTTTTCCCAGACCCAGTTCCCCCAATAATCGCCACAGTTTGACCAGAATGGGCCTTGAAGTCGATATCAGCTAGTGCCAACTGTTCTGCACTTTGATACCGATAGTCGACATGGTCGAATTCCAGCGTATGTTCCGTCGTTGCAGGCAAGGTCGTCGCCTTGTCAGGATCAGTAATTTTCGGTTCAATATTTAAGACTTCTTGAATCCGGGAAGCTGAGGCGGCCGCCCGTGGAATGAAGGCGAACACCATCGCCAGCATCATGAAGCTCATCAGTACTTGCATCGCGTAAGTCATGAAGGCAATCATGTTCCCGACTTGCATGGTTTGGCTGCTGATCAATTGACCACCAAACCAGACGATTGCGACGTTGGTTCCACTCATGATCAAAGTCATGACGGGATAAGCCAAGGCAACGATCGTATTAACTTTAATGGCATTCTGCGTGTAATCTTGGTTGGCATCTTCGAAGCGATTCTGTTCGAATTTATCTTGACGGAAAGCCCGAATAACCCGAACCCCGGTCAAGCCTTCACGAAAGACCAAGTTGATACGGTCGGTCTTGGTTTGCATCGCCCGGAAGAGCGGAATGGCAAAGGCCATGATTAAACCAATAAAGATCAACAGGACTGGAATCGACACGACGAAGATCCAAGTCAATTCATGACTCTTGGTGTAGGCCAAAAAGCTCGCCCCGACCAGCATGATTGGCGCCATGATCATCATTCGCAACGCCATCATGGCAACGTTTTGAATTTGAACCACGTCATTGGTCGTCCGCGTAATCAGCGAAGACGTCTCAACTTTATCAAATTCATCATTAGAAAAGTTGATGACCTTCTTATATATATCTGACCGCAAGTTCTTCCCTAACTGTTGGGAAGACCGCGCCGCCAAGAAGACGTTTCCAAAGGCCGCCACGACAGACAATAACGAAAATCCAATCATTTCAAATCCGATTTTCCAAATATAATCAATGTCACCAGTGGCAACCCCGTTGTTCACAATATTAGATGTCAAACTAGGTAGATTTAAGGTCGCAATGACTTGCACGATCATAAATAAAATCGCGCCAATCACCGCGGGATAAGAAATCCGACCCTTTGCTATTTTAAGCATTTACACGCTCCCCTTCATTCATTATTAAATTAATAATGCAGTATATTAATCTAACGAAAAACGGTCATCTTGTCAACCATCTTTACAAGTCTCACGCAAACTATTGTAACGCACTGACCACTAATTGGCACTTAAAAGGTATTAAGAATTCTTTAAGGCCGGTTGTGACGACTCAAAAAAAGCGCCCGCTAGCAACATTGCTAGTCAGACGCTGGTCTAATCATGATTTTAAGGCTTGTCGTGCGCGTTGTGGGACTGCACTCACCGTGACCGCTTCCCAGGAATTCACATTTTGGCCCTTGGTGTCGATTTTCAAATAGTGGCGTTGTTTCAGGCGGTGATCCGCGGTAAACGTTAACCAACGCCGCTTACCCTGACCGTCACTAGTCCGCAGACGATAGGTGTAGACATCCTCCCCCATCTGACCCAAGTGATGGTCGATTGGCTGATTCGTCAGCGCGTAAACGGTCGTTTCAGCGACCATTGGATTGACATTATCCAATGCCATCGCAAACTCATCACCCCGATCCTTCGTCAAGGCTGGACTCAAGATACCGAGTCCAACTCCGAATAACCCCACCAGTGCAATTAAACCCAGTAACCCCTTTTTCTTCATCATGCGACTCCCCCTCGTATTAATTAAGTTAAGTTCTAAGCTTAACGGAAGTCTGGCACGAACGCCACGGCAATTAGGCTTTCTTAATTGCCTTAACAAATTACTAACATGACTAACACTTCCTTAATTATTAAGGAAGTTATTTTAACAATAGTACAATTATTATCGCGCGACGGTCGGATATCGATTAGAATGAGAAGTAAGATAACTGGTCATTACATTATGGGGGGAACAACATGACTATTCGGGGAATCAAAGCTTTACTCAGTCTGGCACTCGGACTGGGTCTTTTATCAGGCTGCCAAGCCGCTACGACCGCGACCAAGACAACTAGCAGCCAATCCAGTCAGACATCCAGAGTCACCACTAAACGCACGCAGAAGGCCACTCAGCGCCATTCTACAAGCCAGCCGTATCGGCATTGGCATTCTGTCAAAGTCGTCCACTTACCGATTTTAATGTATCACAGCATTTCTAGCGGCAACCAGTTACGCGTCCCAGCAAGCGAATTTCGCACCCAGATGACTTATCTGAAGCGTCACGGGTACCGCACGCTGACCGCCGACGAAGCCGTTTACGCACTCAAAACTCATCGGGTCCCGCAACAAAAAATCGTGTGGGTCACGCTCGATGATAGTTATAAGGACAATCTAACGGCAGCTTGGCCGATTTTGAAGCAGACGCACCAACACGCGACCATCAACTTCATTACCGGCTTCACTAACAAAAAGAATCACCTGACGCTTGCAGATGCCCAACGCATGAAAGCCTCAGGCGTCGTTGATTTTCAAAGCCACACTGTTCGCCATTTGGATCTCAATAACCTCACCTATCAAGTCCAACTGAGCGAGCTCACTAGCTCCAAAAAGTGGCTCGACCAGCATCTGCAACAAAAGACCGCGGTCATCTGTTACCCAGCTGGTCGGGCGAACCAACAGACGATCAGAGCGGATAAGCAGGCTGGCTACCAGTACGCCCTCTCAACCGCGCCAGGAATCGCCACTAGCACGCAATCACCCTACAACTTAACTCGTCAACGGGTCACACCTGGAATGTCGCTAACGGCCTTTGAGAGCTTGCTGACGGGGGTACAGTAAAGCCAGTTGAGTCTTTTATTCATTTGGTCGATTATTGGCGCTAATTTGGCAATCAAATTCAACTTGCGTGATTGTTGGACTGCTGCAATCCATGCTCACTCGTCACACTAACCGTTCGCTTGATGGAGAACCAGAAAATAGGTGCAAAAAAATCCCAGCTAAGCAAGGCGCTAGCTGGGATTATCCGTTTGATTCAATTGGGTATACTGGGCTCGAACCAGTAAATTACGGATTCAGAGTCCGCTGCCTTACCAATTTGGCGAATACCCAATAACAACTATTTAATAGTAACTTTTCCATCAAATACTGTCAAGACTTTGCTGAAATTTTATGCAGCTTTTTTGGATTTTTTCTTGTACTCAACCACGGTCATCAACTAAACTAGTCAACAAGAAGGTGAGGACTTGTCAAAGACAGAACTTGATCGGCTATTTAACCATTTTCGCCAGCAACTGATCGTCTGGGCGGTGACTGCAATTGGTTTAGCCGTGATGCGTAATTTTTTGTTACCACAATTATTAACGTTTGTCTTCTGGTGCAGTGTGGCATATTGCTTGCTACTTTTCATCGGCCTAGTCATCGTCACTATTTTTCGTTGGCGACGCTCATAATTCATTTGACAAGTGCCTTATCATTCGGTAAGATAATAAATGAATTTGTGCCCGCTGGTCAAATTGGTTAAGACGTCGCCCTCTCAAGGCGGAGTTACGGGTTCGATCCCCGTGCGGGTGATTAACCCACGAACGCTGGGAAACGGCAAGGATACGAAACGTTGATATAACAGCGTTTCGTATCCTTTTTTGTTGGCTCAAAAACCCTCAAACACGAAACTCTTGTACTGGATTTGTAACGGACACCTAAAAAGACGCCAAAAATTACGTTCCGTTACAAATTCCATTACAAATTTTAAAATCAAAGATGATTCAATCACTTATGTACCAGCGATTACAGCCGTAATGCAAAAAAAATTATGCAGTCTTTTTTGACTGACATAATTTTTTTGTTCCTATTTTGAAGAATTAGCTATTTGCATCATCTTTTTTGTGGAAGAAGTCTTCGTTCAGCATCTAAGCGAGCTTTCCTAGCTTCCTCTATCGTTTCAAACTTGTATGTTGTAACCTCGTTAAAATAAAAATATGCACAAAAAAAGACCCGCACCAGCCAATTAAGGCTAGTGCGGGATTCGTTGTCACAACAAACGTAGACCAGATTCTTGTTTATCATCCAATGAAGACATTTTCTCATTGATCAACCAGTAGTTAACTTCAGCAATTGACAAACCCGTGGCTCTTGAAATCTCTTTCAAGCTATAATTGGAATTATCATTTGAAAATTTAATCGCGCTTTGAATATAAGATGGCCTTTCTATTGGAATTTCATCATCAAGTGGCTCATTAATTCTCCATTTATTTCTATAAATAGTCTGTCGTAAGAAAAGCGCTTGAGAATCGCTTATTAAGCCCATCTCATTTCCGCGGTAAACTAACGCCTGAATAGCTACTTTCCAATGCTTTTTCAGCTCAATTATATAACTCATATTCGTTCTAATCATATCTAGTGATATTCCATAATCTGGCATTAGTAATGCTCCGGCAAAATGATTCGCTTCACTCTCAATTGTTTTTAAATTTGAACTACTATTAATAATATTACTGGGATAATGTGCATGTAAAAGTATATGTCCTAATTCATGTGCCAAATTGAATCTTAATCTAACACTCGAAAGTCTTCTAGAATTCAATAAGATATACGGCCGTGACATTATATTTCCTGTAACAGCATCTATCTTTTCACTCTCAAGATCAGAAAATTTAACTCTTATCCCCATTCTCTCAACTATCAATGTCATATTTGCAATGGGACCATCGCCTAAATTGAATTGTGATCTTACATTATCCGCAATTCTATCTATTGTTTCATATGACAAAATCTCAAAATCTTTAGACTTATTTGCATAACTAGGTTCTGCATATGTCGGTAAATTAAGTATTTCAGTTAATAATCCATCAACTATTGCAAATCCTTTCTCCTTTGATTGAGCCTGTGTTACCTTTCTTTTTGGTAAAACTGCTGCCTTTCTAAAAAATACAGGGCCATCAAACTCAGGCACATCTACCCTTGACAAGAAAAAATGATGGTCAACATTAAAATGTTTTGACAGACTCATTATGCCAGAAAAGTCAGGTATAGATCGCCCCTTCTCCCACTTTGAAAGTGTAGTCACGCTATAACCGACATCATCAGACACTTGTTTTAAGCTCTCACCTTTCAAATCACGAAAAAATCTTAGTTTTTTGCTCGAAAATCTGCCTGACTCTATTGCTGACATATTCCTCATCCTTCAGTTTTAAATTCTTGGTATTGTCGAAATTCATCCATACTAAACGATGCAACTTCTTTTGCTGTCGTCTTTATATCTTTTTCTTCATTACTAGAAAGTACCTGCAAATTATTCTGCAAATTTAGTCTAGCTTCCCATAAGCCTGTACTATCCGGTTTACCGAGTATTGTAAATGATGGTTGATCTGACTGATAGCCATGGTTCAATTCCAGATAAACTGAATCTTGACTTCTTGCTTCATCATCAAACAGCACAAATCGATTATCACATTGATCAAATAAATCAGCTCTAAACTTTGCATGTCGACTAGCACGTCTATCAGACGGTGTTTGGTTTATAGTTAATATCACTTGTTTTTCATTGTTAATAAGCTTCAAAAATTTATTTTTGTTTTTTTCAATAGTTCCGATTTCATATGAAAATGGAATGATTTTTTGATCGCATGCACGTCTCAGCGAAAACTCAACAGCCATATTCTTCAACTCAGGATATAGCTTTTGGGCCCGATCCATTTGAAGCCACTCTGGTGCGTTAACACTTACGAAATGTTTTTCAGTTTGGTATCCTGCTGCTATAATTCCAACAACTAAACGTTGCTGAGTTGGTGTAAACAAAGTCTGGACTAGTTTTTGCGCTGATTTATTTGATTCAGAAAAATACGGAATTTTCGTCATTGAAGCCAACCACCTTACGTCTTTTTTCTAATTTTACATCTTTATGTGTTTTTTGTAAACCCATTAAAAATTTTCAACCCAGCAATTGCCAGTGTGGGGGTTTTGTCTATTTTATAATCAATTTTTTGCCCGAATAAATCGTTGAATAGATTGTTTTGCCGTTTTTAGTAGCCAGCGTATATACGTTCGAGCCGTTGCGTTGAGCGATCACCCACCATGAGTCACCTGAAACGACCGTGTAATACGTGTGAGAATAACCAGCTTTAGAATACCACCTGCCAATTGCCAGTAATGTAGTTTCACAGTAGTGAGTATTAAAGTTGCACGATTTTCTCATATATTCCTATGATAATAATGGAACCTAGTAATAATCTGGTTTCCTCTTTCGCTGAGATACTTTCTCTTATGTATTAGCCATCTGCCTTTACAGCAGGCGGATTTTTACGCAAAAAATCCCCCACGTCGAAGCGCAGGGGAATTAATCAAGTTATAACTATCATCTAGAAACTACACTAGAGACAATTAATATTATACTTATTACTTGCTATTCTGTAAAGTCTTGTAGTTATCTAATTAGCTATATTGACAGCTAATAATGCTAAATCTAAACTCTCACTAACAAAATATACAGGCAAGCAACACAAAAAAATCTTCCACTCATCAAGCAGAAGATTATCCTCATCACTTCCGGCACCACTAACCGACAATCTTGGGGGGATTTGAAAGCTGTGATACTAATAACAGGACAAGGAACATAATAACACTTGTCGTTTTATATCACAATACCGAAAGTAATCTATATAAAAATATTAATAAGTCCTTGTTATATTAATCAGGTTTAATGTATAATAACTGTGTTCTTTATTATCTTAGGAGAAACAGAACACCCATTTTATTTATTTAAACATTGGGCCAGTCTTGACTGGCTCTTTTTTATATATTTCGTTAACAAAAAATCCCCCACGCCGAAGCATGGGGGGACTAGAACAGTTCACGATTATTATACTACTTTTTCTCC
>NZ_JAGYGU010000025.1:0-44032 GCF_018991255.1 Lactiplantibacillus sp. 30.2.29
CGACGAAAAAAGCACGACCAGCCTAGCCAGTCATGCTTCACACTTACCTAATTAATGATTTAATTCGAACGCTTGATTATGAGTCGCGTCTACACTAGCAGCATCACTAGCCGCTTGTTCTTCGGCCATCAAACGAGCCCGTTCATGCTTGTTGTACCAAGGTGAGACCGTGAAGGCTAAGATATCGTTGATCAAATAAATTGAACTGTTGATAAACATCGCCAACGTTGCGGAACCTTGACGGAACGAAATGAACCAGAGTACCATCTGAGCTAGCCCTGAAGCAATCCACCAGAAGTACTGGTTGTTGTAACGGAGGAAGCAGATGACCCCTGCCGTCAAACAAATGGCGAAACTGATGGCATCGACCCACGGCCGCGGATCATCAGTCAACGCACCAATGAGGTAGCCAGAGATGGCGTAAACGACGAGGGTTGCAACAATTGCGACGACCCAAGTCTTACCGGTGAATTTCCGAATCTTGGACACCATGTTCACGTTCCAGTTAGCACTCAGTAACACTGGGATATCGAGCGTCACAACGTAGGCTAATTGTTCGCCGATACTTAAGTAGTTTTTGGCTGAAAAACCAACCACGATGAAGCAAGCTGCTGAAATAACACCCAATAATCCATTGACTGATTTGGCGGCGTTAATGGCTAACACGCAAAGAACACCCAAAGTTGTCCCAATAAATGTTAGAATAGACAATGCTGTGATTGGGGCACTGACCAAAGTCATCACTTGACATCCTAAGCTAAAATAGAATAAGTAGTAGTTCTGTTGTGGCCAACCCTTCAGTTGGTGTGATAAGAATTTAAAATAATTACTCAAAATCATGCTCCTCTTTCCGTTCATCATATGCGGTTGTAGGTGTCTAGTTGGCCAACCAGTCACGTCACACTACTACATGTAGTGTTTCCGTTCGAAACAACACAATATATTGTATCATTATCTCAGCCGATGAAAAGAGAAAAATTCCATTTTTATATTAGATTGTTCGCAACCAATCCGTTTCCGTCCCGCCAATTTGGCTTTTTTGGCGTGGCAATTTTTTTCGCTTTTTTTAGCGTTAAGTCACTGGAAACGCTATCATTAGCAAGTGCAGACAATGGCTTTTGTCGGACCACCTCGCTTGCAGTATACTGGAGGAGAACAATCTTTTAGCTTTACAATATAATTAATTTTTTGGAGGAACCTCATGATTACGCTTAAATCAGATCGTGAAATCCAAGGGATGCAAGCTGCCGGCGACATTATGGTGGGCTTGTTCCACGCCCTTGAAGATTACATCAAACCAGGTATCACGACTTGGGATGTCGATCACTTTGCTTACGAATACATCACCGCGCACGATGCGACCCCTGGTGAACTTAACTTTGAAGGCTACAAATACTCAACTTGTGTCAGCGTCAACGACATGATTTGCCACGGCTGCCCAAGTAAGGACATCTTAGTTAAGGACGGTGACTTACTAAAGGTCGATACGGTTATTAACTACCACGGTTACCTCAGTGACTCTTGCCACGCCTTCGTTGCCGGGACCCCTGCACCAGAAGTTAAGAAGTTAATGGAAGTGACCCACAAAGCGCTATACCTGGGTATCGACCAAGCCGTTGTTGGCAACCGCATCGGTGATATTGGTTGGGCAATTCAAAACTACGCTGAAAACGAAATGGGTTACGGTGTCGTTCGCGAATACATCGGCCACGGCATTGGACCGACGATGCACGAAAAGCCCGACGTCCCTCACTATGGCGAAGTAGGTCACGGCACCCGTTTGAAAGCCGGCATGACCATTACGATCGAACCCATGGTCAACATTGGCGACTGGCGCTCCGGCGAAACTGCTGATGATGGCTGGACCGTTCGGACGTTAGACGGCAGCTTGAGTTGCCAATACGAACACACCTTGGTTGTCACGGATGACGGTCCTAAGATCTTATCTTCATTCGATAACGACTTCGACGCTAAGTATTTATGGCATAAATAATCATCACTTTATTAGATAAGAACACCACCCAAAGCCATTTTGGGTGGTGTTCTTATCTAATAAACTTCATTTACCTGTTAAGTGATATTAGACAACATTTTTAAACAATGTTGCGTGACCTAATGATTCGTTCATATCCCAAGTTAAATAAAATCAAAATTATGATATAAAACAACAAAACAGAGAGGCCAAAACCAAATGTTAATTGTGCATTGTCTGTTGTATACGATAATTGTTGATTCACAATTTGATAACTATTAAAGTAAGTTCCTGGCAAAAATTGTAGAATCCCATTCATAAAAGAAAAATTAGACGGGGCAACTGCCTGCAATAAGGAAAGGCCTGTCGCAATTAGTAAAGTTAGATTTTGATTTCTAGTTACATTAGCAAGGAGCTGAATCAGGGCCATAGTAACTACAATTGATAATAATTGTAAAACGATAACTTTAATCAGTAAAACACCAATGCTAACTGTACTCACGATTTTGTCTGCTTCTAATACGACTGGATAATTAAATTCGCCAATGCCATGGGTTAGTGCGGCTATGCCAAATACAAGTATTACAATCATCAGATAAGCGAAAGCTGCACCAATAATAGCCGTAGTTAACCTATTGCCGTCTAAAAAGGCCAACGACCGAGGAATCAATTTGTCCATATTTCTTTGTCCTTGATACTTCTCAATAAACAGTGGTGAAAACATGAAAATTAGGAATAGCAAAATAATCTCTGGAAAATATATATTCAAAAAGTCTCCCAAGAAATTAAATCCCTGCACCCCCAAGTCTTGTGTGTTTGGAAATGCATTATGCTTTACAGAATAAGCCAAAGTAATATTTTCGAGTTGCATCGCTTTAGCAGAATCCTGATCACCAGAAAGTCGACTAGTCTTGATATCTTCGTTATTTATAATAATCTTGTTTTTTGCTGCTTTGCTCCAATTACCATGATTATAATTTTTTACAATTTCAAGCTCTGCATTCAATCGTTTACGGAGCGCTGCAGGAACTTTCTCTTGTCTGTTTATAAATTTTTGCTTTTGAGTTTGATTATTAGTTATATCACTAGCAACAATGCTAGCCATAGACAATTTATTCGAAGCGTGGTCCGTTGCGATAAAAATGCCTACTGTCCCAACTACCAAAATGACTAACGGAACTATAAAGCTTTTTCGAAAGGTTACAGACTTTGCGTTAAACAGTAAGAACTTATGCCATGCGTTCATGTAAGGTTCCCCCAGTCAAATCAACAACTATATCCGCTAAACGGCTCACATCGTCGGTCTGATGTGTGACAAACAATATGGTCCTTTGGGCTTTCTTAGCGATTCTCAATTGTTCAAGTAAAACATTCAAGTTCTCGTTGTCCAGTCCATTATTTAACTCATCCATCATCCACAACTGAGTATCTGAGACTAAATATAGGCCAAGCACAAACAGCTGCCGCATGCCCAGAGAGTATTCTGAAATTTTTTTATTAATAAAATCATTTATTTTTAGTGCTGTTATAATTTCAGTTAAGTCCGCCTTACTCTCCCAAAGGCTCCAATACAAGTTATAATAATCCATTCCTGTCATATGAGGGATAAATTGATAGTCGTGGGGAATATAGAAAAAATCATCTGATTTTAATCTAAAAGTTATATCGCCATTATATGGCACTAAGTTAGCTATCGTATTGAGCAAAGTTGTTTTCCCTGCCCCATTCCTTGCAGTAATCAGATAAAATAAATGATCTTCAAAGACGTAAGAAACATCTCTTAATATTTGTTGCTCGTGAAACGAGACCTGCACATTTTTCAAGGTAATCATCAAGATTCCTCCGCGCATTTTTGAGACGTCGTTTATCCAACCGCTAATTGAATGCCACATTTTTTAATGCTTTATCTCTCGCCAGTAAGTATCATTGTGACCAATATCGGTATTATCAAGACATCCGCCATATGAGCCCATAGCCCATGAATATCATTGGTCCCATCTAGCATAAACTCAACTTGAATCACGCTATTGTCAATCACATAATTATCTTACAATATAAAATGTATTATAGCACTGTAAAACTTGACAGCCACAAAATCAACTTGTATAGTTATCATCAACCAAACCAGAGGAGGATCAGACATGACTCAATTAACTAGCAATGCTTTGAATAACTGTTGTTGCCGAACCGCGCGCTTATTGCGATGTTCGGCCTGTTAAGCATTGACTTTTTGAGGAGTGTCATCCTAAAAATCAATGTCCAGCATGGCTGGATATTGAACTGGGCGCGACGAATTCATTTGAATTCTCGCGCCCTTTTTGTCGTTTTTGGCACCCCCGCCAACAAACCTACTGGGAGGAATTTTCATGCTCGTACACCATATCCAAGAACTAATCGGTCACACCCCATTAATTGAACTACCCATCGCCGTTCCTAACGACAGCCATATTTATGCCAAACTCGAGATGTTCAACCCGGGCGGCAGCATCAAAGATCGGTTGGGCGATTACTTGATTCAAGATGGCTTGCAAAGTGGCAAAATCAACGCCACGACCACCATCATTGAGCCCACAGCTGGCAATACCGGAATTGGGTTAGCCCTAGCTGCTCAACATCACCAACTCAAAACAATTCTAGTCGTTCCGGAAAAATTCAGTATGGAAAAACAGGTTTTGATGCAAGCACTCGGCGCCGAAATCGTCCACACGCCTAGTGAACAAGGGATTCAAGGCGCCATCAAGAAAGCAACTGAACTGGCTGTCAGCATTCCAAATAGTTACGTCCCGATGCAATTCAAGAATCCTGCTAATCCCGCGGCCTACTACCACAGTCTGGCGCCGGAGATTCTCGCTGATATGCCGCACCCGGTCACTGCCTTTGTCGCTGGTGCCGGTAGTGGTGGCACGTTCGCTGGCGTCGCGGCCTATCTTCAGGCACACGACGCTGCGACTCAGGCCGTGGTTGTTGAACCAGAGGGCTCGATTCTAAATGGTGGCCCCGCGCACGCTCACCGGACTGAAGGGATTGGTGTCGAATTCATTCCGCCATTCTTCGAGCAAGTCCGAATCGACCAGACGTTGACCATCGCGGACGACGATGCCTTTGCGGCCGTTCGCCAGTTAGCCCGCAAACACGGCTTATTCGTCGGTAGCTCGAGTGGTGCGGCGCTGGTTGCGAGCCTGAAATTAGCTGAAACTTTGCCACACAACAGCCATATCGTCACTATTTTCCCAGACAGCAGCGAACGCTATCTCAGTCAAAAAATTTATTCGAAATGAGGCCTTTTAAAATGAAATTTGAAACGCAATTAATCCATGGTGGTATCAGTGAAGACGCAACGACCGGCGCGACCTCCGTGCCAATCTACATGGCGTCGACCTTCCGTCAAACTAAGATTGGTCAAAATCAATACGAATACTCCCGGACGGGTAATCCGACCCGAGCAGCCGTCGAAGCACTGATTGCGACCCTGGAACACGGCACTGCCGGCTTCGCGTTTGCATCCGGTTCAGCGGCCATCAACACGGTCTTCTCCCTGTTTTCCGCTGGCGACCACATTATTGTGGGCAATGATGTCTACGGTGGGACTTTCCGGCTGATCGATGCCGTCTTAAAACACTTTGGCATGACATTTACCGCCGTCGACACCCGCGATTTAGCCGCAGTATCAGCCGCGATTACCCCGGATACCAAAGCGATTTATTTAGAAACACCGACTAATCCGCTGCTACACATCACGGACATTGCCGCCATCGCGACGCTTGCGCACCAGCACGGGTTACTCAGCATCATCGACAACACCTTTGCTTCGCCATACGTGCAAAAGCCCCTTGATTTGGGCGTCGACATCGTCTTGCACAGCGCATCCAAATATCTTGGCGGCCATAGCGATGTCATCGGCGGACTGGTAGTCACAAAGGATGCGGCATTGGGTGATAAGATTGGCTACCTCCAAAACGCCATCGGCAGTATCCTCGCGCCCCAAGAAAGTTGGTTACTCCAACGTGGCATGAAGACCTTGGCCCTACGTATGCAGGCACACCTGGCCAACGCCGAAAAAATCTTCGCGGCACTCAAAGCAAATCCCGCCGTGGCGAAGATTTACTACCCTGGCGACCCAGACAATCCCGATTATGAAATCGCGAAGAAACAAATGAATGGGTTTGGCGCCATGATTTCATTTGAACTCCAGCCCGGGATGAACCCTCAGACATTCGTGGAACACCTGCAAGTGATCACCTTAGCTGAAAGTCTTGGCGCCCTTGAAAGTTTGATTGAGATTCCGGCCCTGATGACTCACGGCGCAATTCCACGTCCAATTCGGCTACAAAATGGCATTCAAGACGAACTCATTCGGTTGTCCGTGGGCGTTGAAGCCATCGACGATTTATTAGCTGATTTAGACCGTGGATTTGCCAGCGTCGAAGCGGGGTAATGCGATGTGGCAGACAGCACGTGCAATTCTAAAACGCGACCCCGCGGCCACTAATCTCCGCACGGTCCTACTCACCTATCCCGGCTTACACGCGCTCGCTTGGCATCGCCTAGCCCACTACTGCGAGCGGCACCATTGGTCGTTACTGGCTGCCCTCATTAGCCAACACGCGGCGCATCGGACGGGTATTTTGATTCATCCGGCTGCTCAGATTGGCCAGCGCGTCTTCATTGATCACGGCATCGGTACCGTCATCGGGGCAACAGCCGTCATCGAAGACGATGTCACCCTACTGCACGGCGTGACGCTCGGCGCACGCCAGGCTGGGCAAACTGGGCAGCGTCATCCGCATATTGGGGCCGGTGCCTTCATCGGTGCCAACGCCCAAATCTTAGGTCCAATCTCGATTGGCGCCCACAGTAAGGTCGGTGCTGGCGCAATCGTCTTGACCAACGTCCCAGCTTACGCCACAGCAGTCGGTAATCCCGCTAGAATCATCAATGCACAACTCCACGCTTATCATCAGGCCGTACAGTGACAGCTAATTTTAGGAACTGACGAATTAGAACTGACGAATTAGAACTGACGAATTAGAACTGACGAATTAGAACTGACGAATTAGAACTGACGAATTAGAACTGACGAAAAGGCGATTCAGCTTATCCTGAATCGCCTTTTCGCGTACAATCTTCACGATACAAAACTACTCACCTGAGTCTCAGTACAAGTCCGTCCGGCAGCCCAATCTGAGGTTAACCTTCAGTCACTGGTCCGTGACGCTAACCGTGCAGCTGACAAGGCTCAACAGACCCGCAATACCCGTGCCGACCTGAATCTGGCATCCAGCAAACCGCTATGGTCCCGTAGCGAATCAAATCAGCCGCAGTTATCTGAATCAGCAACTCCCCTAGTCAGCGGCGACAAACGCAAATTTCGCCCAAGGGCCAACAGCGTCTAACAGAACGAGTTGGTCTGGCGCAATCGTCGCGACTAAGTTCTTGCGCTGATCTTGATGGGGTTGTAACACGATTTGAAGTTCATTTTGATACTTGCCAAATTGGTCGTTTCCGATGACGACATCACCGCGTTGAAACGTGTGCCGGTCCTCATTGACTGGATTGGCGTCATGATACCGTTTGCGGACCGCTGTCGACCGAATGGTTAGGTCATTAATATCCCCGCGCCGTTCATGCAAGTTATCCAGTAAAATCTGTCGTTCCACCGGATGGCTCGCCGCGGTGGGTGTACCGTAAACGTCAAGTGGTAGCGGTTCAGTCGTCCCAACTGTTGCAAGTCCGTCTGTGAAGCGTAGGCGTTCCCAATAATGGCACTGTCGATCAGTCCGGTCGAAAATAAATGCTGGACCTGCACTGCCAGTGGCCAGTCACGATGCATTTCTAAGGTCGGTAAGCCGTCATTGATGTCCCACGGTCCGATGGTCGCTCCCGGTGCTGTAACGAAAGCTGCTGTCTCAATGCCCGCACGTTTGAACCGCTGGGAACACGCAATGAAGAAATCAAGGGGCAGACCAGTTCCGCGCTGCGGATAAAAGTTATGGCAACCATAAAGAAACGGCTGATTCGCACCGTACGTCAAAATATTAGGTAAGTACTCGACGTCGTTACTCATGTTCAGCTCCAAATCGAGTCCTGGTGGGTTGTAAGACATCAAGGCTTCTTCATGCCCATCAAAGCCCGCATCTAGTCGCAGCGCGTCCGCTCCCAGTGACGCAAAATAACTCAAATCCTGATACGATACGCCTAGCTGGTCAAAGATATTGGGCGCGACATCGAGCGTCGTCTTGAAGCCGAGCTGGTGCGCGTGCTGAATCAGCCGTTGATATTTTTCCGTAACACGTGTTTTACCGTCTTGTACTTCCAGCATGCTAACGAACAAACGTGTAAAACCAGCCTGTGCGGCAATGTCTAAGTAAGCGCGATCCTGCTCAAAATCACTGTGGTCTGGATATAGCGAAATTCCTAAAGTCCGTTTCGTCATTCACGTTTCCCCCGTTCTAGCGCCTCAAAGGCTTGCAAGTAGCGATTCGCAATCACAGTAGCCAAGTAAATCGTCGTGACGACCGTTATCATCACTGGCAGGTGCCACCAAGCGACCAGCCCAACCACGACCAGTAGACTCGCTAATGCCCGCCAGACAATGTGCCGGTGTCGCAAGTAACCCGGAATCAACCCCCGATTGACCAGCCATTCGCTAACAATCAGTGGCGTAGCTAACATCAATAATCCCAACACGTGCATGAACCCCCTATTCTTTGCTCAATTGCTGTTTTTCAAACACTTTGAAGAATGGATAGTAGATGATTAGGTCAATCACAAAATTGACACAGGATAAAATCAGCGCCGGCACGCTCCAGTTAGTACTGACAAACGCGCCAAGCGGTCCCGGAACGGTAAATGGCAGTCGCGCCATCATCATCGGCACTACGCCGGTAATCGTTAAGACGTAGCTCAACGTACCCGTGATGAGTGGACCAACAATAAAAGGAATCCCTAAGATCGGGTTCATCACGATTGGCGCCCCAAATACAATCGGTTCATTAATATTGAATAGGCCGGGCAACAGGGATAGTTTGCCCAAGTCGCGCAGATAGGTCGATTTGGAGAAGATGAACAACACCACCAGGGCCAAGGTTCCCCCGGCACCCCCAATCCAAATGAACCACTGTAAAAATTGCTCGGTAAAAATCGTGGATAAGTTATGCGCGCTCGTCCCGCTCGTAAATTCACTCATATTTTGGGCAATCGACATTTCCCAAAACGGCCGAATGACCGGGTCCATGATTGCTGCCCCGTGAATCCCAAGGGTCCAAAAACCGGTAATCAGGAAAATCGTCAGTAAGCCACCAAATAAGCTATTACCGACTAACACCCCTTTTAAAGGCATCAATAGTGAACTTAAGAATGAAGAAATATTGAAATCAAAGACATAGCGAATGACCCAAAACAGTATCAAAATCACCGCGGCAGGCACCAGCGCGACAAACGAATTCGAGACTTCTGGTGGGACACCTTCTGGCATTTTGATCGTAATATTGCGGTTTTTCAAATAGCGAAAGATTTCGACGGTCAATAGGCCGGTAATAATTGACCCAAAGAGGGACGACGCGCTCAGGTTCGCAATGTTGATATAACGACCAGTACTGATGACATCGCTCACATTTTTGGTCACGTGCACTGGAACCGCTGTCGACACGAGGAAGGCGAGAATCGCCAAAATTCCGTTAGTTAACTTATCTAACTGATAACTTTCAGCTAGTGACGACGCAATCCCAAACGTTGCGTATAGTGCTAAAATCCCGACCGTATAGCGAAATGGCACGTCGAGAATTTCTGCATAGGGTGCTAAAAAATTAGCCACTGCTTCAATCGGCATATTGTTCAGAATGGTGAAGAACGACCCAACGATCGTTAGCGGTAGCGTGGAAATAATTCCTTTCCGAATCGCTGTCATATGGCGCTGGGTCCCCACTTTATTCGCCACTGGCAGTACTTTGGCATTCAGTAAATTGATAAAGTTATCCATATCGTTCCTATTAGCCAACTATGGTGAACGCAAAATGCGTCACGCTATTTTGCGTCAAGAAAGATTGCATCCTCTCTTTTAATCATTTATACCCATCAAGTTGATTGACGAAACCACTCCAACGGTCCTCACCGTGACACGGATTGCTCCCCTTCAATCCGCCACCATATCACTTTCTTATGGATTGTTTGGCATCCGCCCCGGCAACGTTGCGACCACGACATTGCAGAATTTACAGGACCTCCTTTTGTCACACATCATATCATGTGACCGTTACCGCGTAAAAGATAGTGAAGCCTAAATTGTACACCAGTCTGATGGGTCACTAAATCGACCAAAGATCCGGCGATCAGTCGCTTCTGCCATCATTGATGACGCCCCAAAAAAGCTCCCGATAATCAGCGATCGATTATCGGGAGCCTAATATTAGTCATTTTCTGTAATCAGCAGTGACCGTCTTTCAATGTTAAATCCGGCTTTAACTAGTCCACGAACTTAGCAGCAAATTCGCTAAATTGCTTCCCGGCACCAGCTAAGAACTTTTGAGTGCCTTCATTCGTGATTTGGCCGTTTTCATCCGCCAACTTGTCGGTGTTACCAATGTATAATTCCGGTTGTTGCATCGTTGGCATGTCTAAGAAGACTAAGGATTGACGCAAAACATGGTGTGCCAAAACGCCGGAGATGCCGGAAATTGATTGTGAAGCAACCAAGGCTGGCTTGCCACCCCAAACACTTTGACCCCATGGACGTGACGCAACATCCAACGCATTCTTCAATGCTGCGGGGATGCTACGGTTGTGTTCTGGTGTGACAAAGATGAAGGCGTCTTGAGCAGCCACGGCTTCACGGAATTCCGTGTATTCTGCAGGTGAATCTGCATCGTAGTCTTGGTTGTACAGTGGTAATTTAGCGATGTTGAGATAAGTTACTTCTGCATCAGCTGGTAAGCCAGCAACGATTGCATCCGCAACCCCTTTAGAATAAGAATTTTTACGAATAGAACCTACGATTACACCATATTTAGTCATTATCAAACAATCCTTTCAAAAGTAATTTCTTCATTTCACTTACTAATAGTAAGTATATCAAGTTGATTCAAAAGTGCAACCTTTTTCACCCATTAATTTTAACAGTCAGACCCATCATTCGTCACAAATGTTGATATATCAATATTTATCAGCATTAAAAAAAGCGGCCCACAACGGTCTGACCCGGTGAGTCGCACTAATCAACATGTTTGGCGTTATCCTTCTAAGAAATCTTGATAGTCATTATCGACCTGCGTCACGTAAGCGGCCGCCCATTTCGCCATGGCTTCATCAAATTTGGTCGAGTGACCAACGTAGCCGCGAATCATGGCTGCCGTCGGACTTTGGGCATGGGCTTTCGCCAGAATCATGGCACAAGTGTTGGCATAGGCCTGGAATTGGCCCCAATCCAACGTTGGAATGTCGATTGACTCCTTCATGTCCCGGAACTGACGCACATAGAAGCTCTTGTCTCCCACTTGGAAATAACCTAAAAACGCATCCGACGTCGCTTGCAAGATTCGCTGGGAGCTCACGATCCGTTGTCCTTCCGTCAATTCCATCGCTGCCGTCAATGCTGGCCGTGACCGACTACCGACTTGCCGCGTGGGCAGCGCTTCCTTGATTTGAAGGACCAAATGGCTGCCGTCCGTACTCGTCAATAAGACTAAGTAGCACAAGGAACCGAAGCTACCGACCCCGACACTATGCCGAATGATGTCCGTCACTTCGTATTGTGAGAGCAACAAGGCGACATCCGTTCGCACATTCAACAAATAATCCTGAATCCCCACTTTCAAATCATGGGTCGTCTGACGATCAACATGGACCGAGCGCGGCGCATTCTCCTTAAATTGGCGTTCACCACGGCTATTGGTCACGGTAAACTTCCGAACGACTTGCTCGGAATTCCGTTTTTGAGCCTTTTTGACCAGCCCCGCAATCAAGTCAGCGGTATCTTCTGGTGCCCCACCAAAATTCAGGACGGCTTGCACTTCATTGTCGCGATAAAAGCGGTCGAGCGTCGTCTGGTCAAACATCCGTTGAAGTGCGTCTCGGTAACTCGCACTTGCGGCTTGAACCAGCTTTTCAACTTTTTTGGGTTTAAAATTGGAATCGCGAGCCGCGAGAAAAATGCTCACGAGTAAGCGCCATAAATCCCATTCCCAGGGATGGACGCCAGCTTCATCGAAGTCATTCAGGTCAAAGACCAAGCGGCGTTCCGGTGAGGCGTAGAAGCCAAAATTACCGAGATGGGCATCGCCACAAACGACGGCCGGAATCTCGGTCGACGCCTGGTAGTCCAAGTCATAATCCATTAATTCCACGGACCCCCGAAAAAAGGCAAAGGCCGACGCCGACATGCGTTCACGCCGTAACGGCAGCAGTTCAGGAACTAGCATCTCACGCACGTGGCGGAGGTAGTCACCAGCGTTCCGTTTTACTGGAGTGAAAACACCTAATTGTTCAAATGACGTGACTTGGCGCCGGGCCTTCCCAAGCGCAATCAATTCGGCGACCGTGTGATGTTGCCGAATATGTGTTAAATCAAGTGGTGGCATGGTATCAAATCCTTTTAAAATTGTTT
The DNA here is from genome assembly GCF_018991255.1 of Lactiplantibacillus sp. 30.2.29. Lineage (NCBI taxonomy): Bacteria > Bacillati > Bacillota > Bacilli > Lactobacillales > Lactobacillaceae > Lactiplantibacillus > Lactiplantibacillus sp. 30.2.29. The sequence continues at coordinate 12,570 of NZ_JAGYGU010000025.1, forward strand.
TAATTGTAAGTCGTCATTCGACGTCGCAATATGTTATTATTGCGGTGGTCGCGTCCTAATTATTAAACAGCTTATCTTAATTTACAAGCGATTTTCATCATAAAACGGTGATTCTAGTTGACGTGTTCCCTAAAGTCACCTACAATTTAAAGTATAAATGATACCGCTTTCAAAAAGCGAGGAGGTCACGTATTATGGCAAATTCTGAAAAAACACTAGTCCTAGTTAAACCCGATGGTGTCAGTGAAGGACACATCGGTGAGGTCATCACTCGGTTAGAACGTAAAGGTTATCAAATTGCCGCCTTGAAGGTGATTAAAGCGACTGCTGAACAACTCCAACAACATTACAGCGAAAAAGTCGGCAAACCATACTTTAAGGAAATCGAGACCTATATGATGGAAGGCCCAATGGTAGCCATTATTGTGAGTGGCTCCGGCGTCGTCAAAGCCGTCCACCGGCTTGCTGGGAGCACCCGGCCAGCTGAAGCGCAACCCGGCACCATTCGGGGTGACTACGCTCATGAATATCCAGATGGTATCTTGAGAAACATCATTCATACCTCAGATAGCCGTGAAAACGCCCATCACGAAATCGCCATTTGGTTCCCTGAACTGGCGGTTAAGGCGCGTAAAGCTGAAGCCAAAGTGAAGGCTTAACTCGCGCACCAATCAAGTTAGACTGATAAGATCAAAACCCGCGTCCAGCACCACTCGGACGCGGTTTTTTTGTTTGCTGATGGCGACCAACTGCCGCTACGTTAGTAAAGCTTCCGAAGCTAACCGGTAAAGTAACCCAACTAACCGTCCCAATCCGTCGAAATCTTCGCACTAATTGTTCGTACTGGTTATGATTAAACCAATCAACTAATTGGTTTGGGGGAATCATTATGAATTTAGTCGTTGGACCATACGTAAGGCGGCCACGTGCCACCAAGACAGCCACTATCAATACGAGTAAGTTTTCGATGTTCAACTCACTACGGCGCATCGACGAATGTCTGGCACTTATCAAACGAACCGGTACACCGGGCCTGACCGATTCCACTGCAACACTCGGATTGAATCTGACCCATTTGATGGGCTTAAATGTCATCGTGACTAGCAATCATCGGAGCTTCACAATTATTGTCCAGGGCCGGCAGAATACCTTTACTTTGACTGGCTGCATCATTGAAGACACCTTCCACAACATGGCACACCCGCTGCGGACGGATTACCTTATTTCATTGAACCGGCAACTCATCACTAATAGCGATGACTTGATTGAGCAATTGTATGACCACTATTAATCAGCACCACCTCATCAATTAGGGACAAGCAACCGCCGCTCAGCTCTTTCTGAGTCCGGCATGGCTTGTCCCTATTTTTGTGTGTAGCACTTTCAGAGTGCGAGGTTCAGACGGGTTGGGATTGAGGATTAGCCTAGCTAGAACGTTAAGCGGTGACTTTCTGCTTGGCGTTCTGGCGTAGCCAACCGGAAGTCCCAGTCTGACCGAACACGTTTCGGCAATACCACATCGGACGTGGAATATTAATATTTGAGAGGCGGACTGTCTACTTGACACTAAAGACGATTGAGGCATGCCAGTTTGGATTGTTATTCGTCAGCCGGTGCTCTCCTTATTCCGCCTTCCGGGGCCGGCTGACAACGCTGGAACAGGGCGGACATCGATTTGAACTCACGCAGAAGTTCGCTGCGTAATTTCAAATACGAGTCTTCTTCTAGCCCGGGAACCCCACCCGGACAAGAAGAACTTCGCCCTTGAGCATTGTCAGCCAGCCCCTCCAGTCGGGAAGCCGTTCGAATGGCGGATGAACGGCCACCTATCTGGGTACAATTGGACATTGAATTTTGAAAGACTGATCTTTCAGGCAAAGGCCTAATCAGTATCGATAATAATTTATGGTATTTAAATGCTAGGAAGATTATTCATCAACTTCAATAGCAACTAATCTCGAACCCAGTCAATAGAATTGCCTTTCGTTTAACGTGCAGCCTTTGCTATTTTAGGTGATTAGACAAAATCCATATAACGTTTCGGCAACGCTGCTGTTTCACCAACACAAGTCTGCCAACATGCAACTAGTGGGCCAAGTTTTACAGTTAGATGTCAGATAGCTGTTTACTTAAGTGTCAACGGCCAGCTCCTCAAAGGTTGGGTCCGCACATGTCCGCCTTTCGAATACCATCTCCGGCTGGAAGGCGTTTCTGACAATGCTCAGCGATGAAATTCCACTTAGCAAGCGTTTTTGGCTTGGTTAGTGGAAGACCAGTATTTAAGACGTGGTTTGTCGGCTTAAATCTGTGTCCATCGCGTTCCAGCGTTGTCAGAAATGCCTGGAAGCCGACATAGGACGACCCTATCACTGCAGATTTACGCTGACTCGAACCGTTTCCAGCGCTCCTAAGCTGGCCGCCTTTGAACTTAAGAACTATCATACTTTTAACTATGGTTCATAACAAATCAAATCGCCTAATGCACATTAGACCGTCTAAATAATGAGTTGTACGACCTTGAGTAGTGTCGTGCGGTGTTTTGGGCTTGCCTGCGTATTGACGCGCACTGCTTGGGATTTCGCTGGGCTTGATTCCATGGGGGTAATCATCACCGTATTATCCGCATTGTGGGCATAGGTCACGCGATTATTCATGTCTTGGTGGTCGTCGCTATAGACTTGAATCATCGGCTTATTGTAGACAGCGCTACGCGGGTTTTCGGGCTGGATACGTTGCCCGGCCGCAATCTGTCGAATATGTAATGGTATGTCTTCGTCAATGACCCGGGGGCCTTTCACATGCAACCAGACTTGGGCCGCTTCAACCTTGGTGGCAGAAAAGTCACTCAGTTGGCGTGGACGAACGATTTTAAGATGATTCGCTTCACGATGGCGTGACTGGCGCTGTTGACTGATGCGCTGGCCGCTGGCAACTTGCCGATTATATTGTACTTGTTCCCACACTAATGCGACCCCAAATAAGACGATTCCCAGGCGTAATGCCCATATTAATTTCTTCATGTTAACCCCTCTCGTCGCCGTTTTCATTCCTACTAACTTAGCATAGCTCAACGAATTATATGGGCCGCCTCACTGACCGTTTAATTATTAACAACGTCGCTCCCGTTAGCTCGCGGTTAAGCGACCACCCTCACGCTAAACTATTAACGATTCCTAACTTGACAGACTTTGAAAATTATCATGAAAATTAGTTTCTCAATCCCGACTTTCTTAATAGGATTACAAATGAATTGATGACTGTGTTACGCTGGTATTAGCGAGGTGTGTTCACTTGATTAGCCAGTCGTGTCGATTCGGTTATTGCCAGCGCGCAACCATCGTTTTTTAGCAATTGTGTCATTCAATCGAGCTGGTGAGCCGAATGCACCGGCATCTTACAAGTTACGTTAAGTCGTGTACCGACTCCGAATGCCCCCGACACAGCTACCGATTACCCACACCCCGCAAACGACAACGTTTAACCACGAGGAGGAACAAGATGACTACGTTCAAGAATCCCTTAATCTTCATGCCCTATCTACTCGCTATTCTAGGCATCCTATCGATGCTGATCAATCCAGTTGTGACCATCGTCATTTCAATTCTGATGTGGTTGGTTTCAATCATCATTCCGTGGCACCATCGCGAACAGCCGGTACTCAAATATCAATTAGCGCCAGTCTGCCTGGCTGCATTGTTGCTCGAACAGTGGGCCTTCTACCCAGTCGTTAGACCGCTGTGGCACACGCTGTTAATCGACCTTGCCATTCTGGGCGTCGGAAGTTTCGCCATCTGGATGCTGTACCAAACTCGCAATGATTCTAAACATTAAGTGGTACACCCCAGCTCAACTCATGCAGGCACGTGCCGAAGTTCAACTGAGCTAGCAGTCTGAACCTGAGCTGACTAACTAGGCCGTGTCCCAAATGACGTCCTAATGACGCTATTCACTAAATACCAGTATCGCTGGTCACTAAAAAATCGCCGTAAGCACTTAGCTTACCGCGATTTTTTAGGTAATTATTCGGCACACGACGCTGGCTTCATCCTAATCCGCAGTGACTTCCGCCAGCTTCTGATCCAAATATTTTTTCAGAGCTGCTTGTGGATGAAACCCGACTACTTTTTCAGCGGGCTTGCCATTTTTAAAAATCACGAGTGCGGGAATACTCATAATTTCAAACTTTTCGGCAATTTCTTGATGCTGGTCCACGTCTAATGACGCAAACTTGATTTGCCCGTCATACGCGTCGTCGAGCGCTTCAAGCACCGGCTCCTGCATCTTGCACGGGCCACACCAATCAGCCCAGAAATCAACCACGGTCAGCGCCGTATCGGCCGCCACGGTCTCAAAGGTCGTCTTATCTACTGGTTCAATCATATCGTAATCCTCATTTCCATTGATTTCCGTTCTATCATAGCATGTTTTGCACCTTCGAGCGGTGTTCGCGGTCTGAATCCCGAACATGGGTCACAATTTCCCTGTATATCAGTGTTTTTTACGATTAAAATTCGATATAATAGCGTTATGGAAACGATATAGGCTAAAGGAGGAATTTTTGTGTCCACACAAACACTCAGTCCTGAGCAGGACTCAGAATTAGTCGCATCGGTCGCCGCTGAACAACTCGGCATCAAGGCAGTGACGTTGCGCAAGTACAGTACCATGGTTGAAAAACAATTAAACGACGAGAACCGCTTCCGCCCGGCCGATAATAGTCATCGGTTATACAGCCCCGCGGATCTAAAAACGTTCCAAGCTGCCATCGATTTGGCAGAACAAGGTACGACGCTCGCAACGGCGCTGGGACGCGCTTTTGGAACTAAGCAAGCTGAACCGGCCACAACAGAAAAGGCTCCCAAGGCTCCGGCTGCAGCTGCTGAACAGGCTGAATCCGTTGCTGAAAAGGCCACTAAGCCTGAGACGGCCACCACATCCGTTACCGATGACAAACGGGTTCCGACCGCGCGACCATCCGGCCCAACCAACACGGAATTGTATAAGCAACAGGAAATCATCATTCGCCGCCTGGACTCATTGAGCGACCGTTTGAACCAGGTCATGGCCCAGTTGGACCAACAGTCCCAGCAAGCTGCCAAACCCTGGTGGCACTTCTGGGAACGCTAATCTCGTTGGATGGGACGTTAGGCTAGGTGCATTTATGCCTCAGCTCGCATCATCAGTGCGTCTGAACAGCGTGCATTATTTTCGAAACGACTTCAACCAACACACGCCACGACGCCTATCCGTAAGTCTGCGCGGCCACTGACTACCATTAGCTACATTAGCAGTGGCCGCAACCAACAACTGACAACAACTCAAGCCGCGAGCACAAAAGGACGTGCATCCCATCACAGGGTGCACGTCCTTTTAGGCTCCTAATCACTATGGCGGTTTGTGATTAGGCCCTTTTTAAATTACTTTACAGCAGCCAAATGCTTTTCGTAAGCTGCTTTGATTTCATTGATTAAATCTTCATCCTTCAAGTCGGTCGTTTCACGGATGACTTGTTCGATTGGTTCATCCTTCAACAATTGTTGTAGCTTGACGCTTTCGCTGTCATTTGGATAGTTGAAGAAGAACATTTCGCCAACCGTGTCAACCAAGGCGCTGTAGTCGCGACCGCGGTCTTTTAATTCACGGATTGGACGAATAAAGCGTTCGTTGAAGCCTAGCTTGCGGATTGGTGTCCGGCCGACCCGTTCGATATCATCTGAGATATATGGGTTTTCAAACCGGCTCAAAATCTTCTTTTGATAAGCATGGTGGACTTCAGGATCAAAGCCCCACTTTTGAATCAGCAGGTCCCCAGTCTCACCTAAGACGTGCTTAGCTTGGTCCACAACACTGTTATCCTTGACCGCTTCACCGATCGTCTTGTAGCCCTTCATGTTACCAGTGTAGGCAACCGTAGCGTGACCAGTGTTAACGGAGAAGAGTTTCCGTTCAATATATGGTTCCAAGTCGTCCGCGTAATCAACACCCTTTAATTGGATCTTAGGGTTCTTCATTTGTGACTTGTCGATGACCCATTCCTTGAATGGTTCAACAGAAACGAACAATGGATCGTCGTGCTTTTGAAGTGGCACGATCCGGTCGACCGCTGCATTTGGAAAGCCGGCATTTTGATCGGCCCACGCTTGTTCGTCAGCATTCAATGATTCGTAGACGGACTTCTTCAATGATTGGCTCCCACCAATCATGTTTTCACACGCAATAATGTCGATTGGCGTGGTGTTGTTATTGGCTTGCCGTAACTTTAACCCGTCGGCAATCAATGGTGCGATGAACTTCAGAATCTTAGGTCCAATCGCAGTCGTGACCATATCGGCTTGGGCAATTTCTTCAGCAACCGCCTTAGGATCCTTACCGTTGTTAATGCCTTTAACATCGTGAACTTCAATGTGTTCTTGGCCTTCTGCAGCCAATTCAATGGTGTAACCATTCCGTTTGTTCAATTCGTCAATCAAAGTATCATTAACATCAACGAAAGTAATCTTAAACCCGTTGTCTGCCAAGGTTTCGCCAATGAAGCCCCGACCAATGTTCCCTGCGCCAAAATGTACGTCTAACATGCTAATCAACTTCCTTTAATAGATTTATGATTTCATCTTCAGATTGAGCGTCCGCTAACTTGGCAACGTTGGCTACGTCGCTGCAGTATATCGCAATCTGAGATAAGAGGTTCAAGTGTTCGCCGTTCAAACCCGCGATACCGAAGATGACCGTTACAGTCTTATCATCGTCGTCATCGTCTGGATTTCCCCAGCTCACACCCATTGGTACTTGGACCACTGAGATCCCGGTCTTTTTAATGTACTTCATGCCATCTTCAGTACCATGGGGGATGGCAATGAAATTACCCATATAAACGGAAACATCTTGATTACGTGCCTGCATGGCATCGATGTATTCCGGTTCCACACAACCGCCATCGACCAATAGTTGACCGGCTAAGCGGATGCCTTCTTCTTGCGTTGCGACTTGTTGGTTCAACGCAATCATTTTCTTATCTAAAGCTTCCATTATTTTCACCTACGCTATTTCGTTAGTTCGTTCAAAAATGCTGTACTAATTAACTGATAAAGTTGCTGGCGGTCACCGGTCATAAAGGTCTGCGTGTTCTTGCGGCTTTCGATGACCAGCGCACTCAGCTTACCCATCAGCCGATTTTCAAAATCACTGATATTAGCGGGGCCGAGCATTAACACGATCCGCTGTAACCGAATGGATTGGTTATCCATGCTCTTAAAAGGTAACGGTTGGTCGAGTTCGAAGATCGCACAATAGGGTGCGGTGACTTCCTGACTCAATGTGTGCACGAGCGCCAAATTCGTATTCGGAATGCCCACTGGCGCTAGTCCTAAACGGTGTAACAACCGCCCCGCTACCTCTAAGGGGTCATGAATCAGATTGGGATCAATATGCCGCGTGATTTTGACCAAGGTCTCCGCAATCGTCTCATCGTCATTTCGAATCGGCGTGATGGTGAAGCGGTCTAGGATTTGCTTGGCGACCGTCATTTGTTGGTAGACGGTATCAAAATCAAGCGTGGTGGTCGTTGGTTCATCGGTTGGAGACTCGACCACCTTGGTACTTGGAAAATACTGATGAATATATTCCCGCAAGGCCGTGACTTCGTTCTCCAACAAGAGCGGACTGACCACCCGGTAGTTCAACTTGAATCCTGGTAGACTCGTCGTCGAGAGGATCATGTCGAAATCTTGCAGATGAATCTGCCCTAAGCTACCGATACGAGCGACCTCAATCGACGTAATCTCTGGGACTAACCGGGCCAAACGCGTCTTCAAGATGCGGGCGGTCGTCATCCCATTGGGACATAGCACCAAGACTTTGAGCGATTGATGGCTCAACTGTTGCTCATAGGTGCTGGCAAAGTGAATCAGCAAGTACGTCAGCTCATCAGTCGTGAAGTTCTGGTCGGTAAAGACTTGGAAAAAGCCGCGGACCACCGCTGAATACAACTTCGGATATTGCTCCCGAACTTCTTGGAGTTCAGAGCTCGGTGGTACCGGTCCGCTGACCCCGTTGCGTTGCAAAGCAATCTGCATGTGCGCCGTGAGGTTATTCAGCAAGCGGTCATCCGTCCCAAACGACCAATCGAAGTTCGTCGCAACCGCATCAATGAATTGTTTGACCTGATACGTGAGTTGCAAATCGTAATTCGATAATGAGGCGTCCTGGTCGATGCGGAAGGTCAGTCCCTTGATCTGCTGGGCCAAAAAGTCAATTTCTGCACCCGTGACCAACGCTTTGATCTGCTCTGGTAACTGCGTCATAATCGCCAACGCGATCCGCTGATACTTCAAGAAATCATCGCGGTTGATGCCCCGCAAGTACGTCACCCGCTGCTGATGTTGCAGGCGCATGATGCCCGTCGTCAAGGTGATGATCAACTGTTGGAGCTGACCATCGGGGACCGACGCAAAGTACTTCTTCTTCAATCCACGAACGGCTTGGTAGCACGTAATCAATGATTGCGCATCTAGTAAATTCAAGAAATACGACTGTTCATCACTCGATGAAACGGCAAGTCCCTGATTCAACTTCCCAATCGTTTTGAAAAACTCATAGTCGTTGATTTCATTATTTAAAATGGTGGCAAAGAGATTACGAATGCTGCCCTCGGTCCCGGCAACTTGGATGCCCCGTGACTTCAGTCGTTCAATAGATAATTCGTAGTCTGCAAACGGCGTCGTCAAGGCCGTTAAATCATTTGAGATCGTCGCCACACTCACATCAAAATCAAGCGCAAGTTCTTTTAATTTTACGGCATGATCCGTCATCAACAACCGACAAGCTAAGGCATTCTGGCGCGTCTGCGAATCAAACGCCGGCGCTAGTTTGCGTCCTGCCGCCAATTGGCCTTGAAATTCAGCCAATGCCGCTGGGGACCCAGTCAGCTGAAAATGATGTTTTTCATTCACAATCTTCAAATCAGCATTCGCTAACACTAATTCCAGATTGCTAAATTCCCGATAAATCGTGCGCCGACTACTGTTGAGACCGGTTTCAATCTGACTCATTGAAAGTCCGGTGGGATTCGCCAGCAACAACTGTAACAACTCGTCTTGACGTTGTGTGAACTTAACCATGGTGCCCACCTCATAATATAAATGGTATTAATATCATTTTATTTCAATTCTGATACCATCTTATCATACTTCGGTGAACTCAATAGGTCGTCAGTAATGAGGACTTGAACTTGTGTGTAGCGGGTCTTCAAGTTCTTGGCCGCTTCGGCACTGGAGACCACTAACAAGCTGTTGCTGTCCGTCAATTCATCGATTCCTAAGTTCTTAACACTAACATGTTTGTTGGCCTTCTTGACGCGGTCCTTCATTAAGGACGTTGCCATCGTCGCTGTTCCCAAATGACCGTCATGGTGAACGAAGACGATTTCGTCAACAACACTTAAATCTAAGTTAGCTGGCAATGCATCCGGCGTATCTGTAGTTGCTTGTGGTTCAGCTGCTGCAGATGCTGGGGCATCACTAACTTGGTCGCGCGCCTTCAAGTTAACAACGACTTGATCATATTTTGGACTGCTCAAGAAGTTATCAACGGCAAGGCGTAATGCATGGGGTGCTTTTTGAGCTGCCCGGTCAGCCAATTCGTTTTGCGTAATCACTAATAAACCTGGTTCGTCTTTCAAGTTGCTAATCGCCGTGTTCGTAACGGACATGTTGATTCCGGCCTTCTTGACCTTATCCCGTAAGAGCGAAGCGCCCATTGCGGATGAGCCCATTCCGGCATCGCAGGCGAAGATAATGTGGTCAACATCCTTATATGAAGCAATCACATCAGCAGGTTCAGCATCTGTTGCACTAGCAGTCGCCGTGTTACCACCCTTCATGTCGCTCATCTTACCTTGAGCAGCGGCCAAATCATCCGTATCCGTTGACTTGTCACGTTTCAAGATAATGGCGGCAACGATGAAGGAAGCTAAGGTGGCTAGGATCACGCCAACTGCTAAGCCAATATAGTTACCAAGATTCTTTGGAGACATAATGAATAACATTAAAATTGAACCAGGTGATGGCGTTGATTTTAGCCCAACATTTAAAAGACTAAACGTTGCAGTACCGGTAACCCCACCAGCAATAACGGCTAAGAACAATGCTGGCTTCATTAAAACGTATGGGAAGTAAATTTCATGAATCCCACCGAAGAAATGAATAATCATGGCACTAGGTGCAGATGCTTTAGCCGTCCCTTTACCAAACAAAGCAAAGGCTAACAGAATCCCAAGACCTGGACCTGGATCAGGTTCGAGCAAGAACAGAATTGACTTACCTGCACTAGCCGCCGCTTGAATCCCAAGTGGGGTCAAAATTCCTTGGTTAATCGCATTGTTCAAGAATAAAATCTTCGCTGGTTCAATGAAGACGTTCGCCAATGGCAACAGCTTCATTTGGATAATTCAGTTAACCCCGGCAGCCATTAATGCACTTGCACCGGCAACGACTGGCCCAATCGCGTAATAGCCTAAAATAGCTAATAACATCCCGATGATCCCAGCGGAGAAATTGTTAACTAACATTTCAAATCCGCTCTTGATCTTATCGGAAATGGCTTCATCCCATTTCTTGATAACCCAGCCGCCTAAAGGTCCCATAATCATGGCACCAATAAACATTGGAATATTTGACCCAACAATCACACCAATCGTGGCAATCGCACCAACGACCCCACCACGGTGACCGGCAATCATATTCCCACCGGTAAACGCGATTAATAATGGCAATAAATAATGAACCATTGGCTGAATCATTTTGGCCAAATCAGCATTTGGCCACCACCCACCAGCCATGAAGATGGCGGTGATTAAGCCCCAAGCAATGAAGGCACCGATGTTCGGCATAACCATGTTGCTCAGTGCACTCCCAAATTTTTGAACGCGAGCCTTGACGCCCACTTTTTTCTTTGCAACAGGAGCGCTTTGGGTTGCAGTTGTATTTACATTTTCACTCATCAGGTAAAGCTCCTTCCTTTTTCTTAACAACTTAATCATATCTATCGTGGTAAGCGGTTTCAAGAACATCTAGGTAGACCCGTGGCACAACAAACTGTGCCAGAATTAAACTCACTAATTCACAAAAATTGAATTTGGCACAGGTCCGATAAACGCCGACACAACGACAAGTAAAGTGTTTTTATTCGGAAGGACTTTTCGAACATGATTGCGGTTTCACAAGTTGATTTGAGGATTCATCACCCATTTCGGCGCATTCAAGACTCACCGTTTTCTCATTTTAAACGCTGGAAAATCAAATTGCCGTTGTAATCCCTGGTCAAGCTCCTATACTTATACTTAACTAAGGAGTGACTGATTAGAATGAAAAAAGACACAGATTGTACCGAAATATTAGTTGGGAAAGCTGCCAGCATGGATGGTTCGACCATCGTAGCACGTAACGAAGACGGCTATGGCCCAATTAATCCCATTAAGTTTATTGTCCACGAAGCCCACGACCAGACGAACGCCAGCTATACGTCCGTAACGACCGGGGTCACCGTACCGCTACCGGACCACGCTTACCGCTATACCGCGACGCCACAGGCCGACCAGCACGATGGCCGTTATGAAGAAGCGGGCATCAACGAATTCAACGTTGGCATGAGCGCAACGGAAACGACGGCGACCAATGCCCGCGTTCTCGGCTACGATCCACTGGTCCACGATGGTGTCGACGAAGAAGCCATGGTCACCCTGGTCTTGCCTTACATCAAAAGCGCTAAGGAAGGCGTCCAACGATTAGGCGCCCTCATTGAAAAATACGGCACTGGCGAAAGTAACAGTATCGCCTTCAACGACCATGACGATATTTGGCTATTGGAAACTGCCGGCGGTCATCATTGGGGCGCGGTGCGGATGCCAGAAGACACTTACGCTATCGTTCCTAATCAGACGGTTTTGCAGGAAATGGACCTCAACGACACCGCGAACTACTTAGCCGCTAGTGATTTAGCCGACTTTGTTAACCAGTATCATTTAAATCCCAATCCAGGCCACTTTAATTTCCGTGAGATCTTTGGCACGCAAAATGAGGCGGATGCTTACTACAACACCCCTCGGACTTGGTATGGGCAAAAATTATTCAACCCAGAAATCGCGCAAAATCCGACCGACCAAGATATGCCGTTGTTCCGGCACCCAAGTAAAAAACTAGCGATTGAAGACGTCCAATTCTTCCTGTCTTCACATTACAATGGGACCCCTTACGACCCATTTGGCACTTTTGCTTCGGGTGACCACCGCGAACAAACGCGGTACCGGTCAATTGCGATGGACCGCAACCAATGCTCGTCCATTCTCCAAATTCGCAATGACGTCCCTGCTGAGCAGGCGGCTATTCAATGGATCGCGATGGGCTTCTTCGCCTACGCACCTTATGTTCCATTCTTTACGAATATCAACGATACGCCGCTGGACTACCGTAACACGACTGGCACCGTCGACGTCGATAATGTGTACTGGCTGTCGAAGACCCTTTCCGTTCTAATCGAACCGCACTGGCATGAATTTGCTGAGACGGTCAATGCTTATCGCGACGGCTGCCAATCCTATGCACGGGGCCGGGTCGCCGCAACCGACGCCGCGCTCACTGGCGATGCCACGACATTTTTAACCCAGGCCAACGCTGAAACAGCTGGTGAAATTTCAAAGCGGACCCACGCTTTGTTCGACACGCTGGTTAAGCAAGGCTTATTGTTATCGAAGACGACCTGGGAAAAGGGACAGAACTTGTAAGGCGTACTGTTCGGATATCTCCGCCGTATGCTGACTTGTCATGGCCCTGTCACATTAGATTAGAAGCCAATTTAAAAACGACCTTCAATTTTGAAGGTCGTTTTAGTTTGTCGTCAGCTTTCAGTGTCTTTTATTCGGATTTCATTTATCATGTGCCGAACGATAACCATGTCGTTCCCGATAATCCCAACAAAAAAAGCAATCCAAGGCTCCCAAATTACTCAGGAATCTTAGATTGCATTCATGTCGTATGACGCCTAATCGCAATAACTGACATCACCCAAAAGAGGCGCTAGATTGGGCTTTACGATTGTTGCATGATTTGAATTTCCATTCCCCAAGGGGTCGTGATGTAGAAGAACCCCAACGGCCCCATCTCTCTGACCGTGACATTCGGTTGGTGTTCAAAATAGGCTTTTGCTTCCGATAAATCGCTGACCGTGATGGCGAGATGTGCGGCCCCAACGTCAGCGGGATTCAGTTGCGGATCAACTTGTCGTGGGGCGGACCACTGAACCAGTTCGATCTTACGACCACCATACTGTAGAAAGGCCGCACCTTCCATTACTGCACCCGTATGAACGCCAAAGTACCGTGTCAGACTGTCATCTGCTGGTTGCATCCGTCCGGGACGTTGCAGGACTTCAAACCCCAACACGTCCACGAAAAAATTAACTGCGGCGTCGATGTCTGGAACAACAAATCCCGAATGGTCAATTGTCCCTGTGAAAATAGTTGCTTTCGTCATCTGATCAGACCCTTTCATCTACATTCAACCTACATTCTCCTAATAACGATGGCGCTTATTGTGCTTGCTTAGTCGCATGCCGATAACCGAAGTAGAACTGCAGTAAGGCCAACAGCACATTTACCCAGTTCAATAGTTCAAACCAAATATGGAGGCCCGCAACTGGTGCGGCACCATAGAATGCCCAGAATCCCCAAACAACGGCAATCACGTTAATCCATGCAAACGTTTTTTGTAACCCTGGCTTATCCAGAGCAAACCACATCCAGATAACATTAATAACAAACCAAATTGCTAAAATCCAAAAAGTCCAAGTATACATTTCAATTACCTCTAATCTTTTAATTTAAAGGGAATAACGCCGGCTTCCTTTCAACAACATCATCATAGGAGATTCCAACCGAATTTACGACTGTCAAAATAAGAGCAGTTGTCCGCTTTCAAACAGTTTGGCTTCAAGTGTTCGAAAACGAACAAATTTTCATAAAATTATCGAATATGCTATGCTTAATTTATTACTACTAATTATGATCAATTAAGGGAGCTACCATGCCAAAAGATGTCCGTAGAATCAAAACCGAACGTGATATTCAAACTGCTTTCCTAGACTTGCTCAAAACTAAAAAATTTCGTCAAATTACGATTGCCGACATTTGTCAACAATCCTTAACGAGTCGCTCAACGTTTTATAGCCATTACCTCGACAAATATGATTTATTAGATAAAATGGTCGCCCATTACAGCACAATGTTCACACAAAAAGTTCGGCCACACTTTCAATTGATTATTGATGGTAACTTTGATGAACTCATGCAAAGTATTTGGGTGCTCTTAGATGAAAATCAACAAGCGATTCATATTTTATTTACCGTCCATGAGCCAGAAGCTGATCTAAAAGTCAATTTTCAACGGATTCTACATAATGGCTGGAAGCATTACATTGAAGCACAGTCACTAACTCAGGTGACGCCAATTGACCTGATTGCGGATATGGCAGCTAATTTGCAGATGACACTGTTGGAGTGGGTTATCCAACACGGTTCAGAACAGTTACCAAACGTCATTAGCTCTTTTAACGCACTCATCCAGACGATTCGGCCTCAAATTATCAAGAACAATGCGCTAGAATCGCCATCTAAAAAGGCGTAGGTAACGGTCACATGCCACCGCGCACTACTTTATTAATTACCCCGGTCGAGCCCAATCTCAAGAGCCAAACCTTCACTAACTATTTTCGGCGCCGTCTTTGAAAGACTGAAGCCCCTTCAAAATGTCGTCACAAACTCGATTAGCGTTTGTGACGACATTTTTTGAGTTGACGTATTAAGAGGCCATGATAGGGTCGTTAGACTGATTGACGATTACTCACTGAAAACTTTGTGAAAACAGGTTGTTAAGGGAGACGATTAGCGGGACGATGTAAGCGGTTGCTTAAGCAAAATGATATTTTTAGGAGGATTTTTTCATATGAAAACAAAAGTATTAAGCCTTTTACTTACAGTAGGCGCAGGCAGTCTGTTCTTGTTTACGCCTACCTTGAATTCACAAGCTGCTACTTGGCCAAAGACGGCTTTTCCATCTGGAATTCCGACACCACACGGATCTGGTGGACTTTACCACGGTTCGTGTCCAGCAGGCGATCATGGCGCTTATGCAGGTGGTGGCAATCTGTATTGTCATCGCTAATCAGGTCTGTGCTCAGATATTCTAAATTGTTAGAAATGATTTAAGCACGTTCTAAAATGTTAGTGACTAACTGAAGGTGCTACGCCACCAACCATTTACGTCAGTCATGCGCCTAGACTGTCATTTTTGGCCGGTAATTGACTTTTGATAAGGATTTGAATGATATGACTTTAAGTTTGACGCGGTATTTCAAAATCAGCTTGTTGGGATTAGTAATTTTACTGGCGGGTTGTCACCATCAGCCCACCACCACAGATAATCTCGAAGCCCCGGCAGTTATTTCGGAGATGAGTAAACATGGCATTATTGAGCAACCCAAGCAGTGGTCAGCGTTAGTAAAACAGACGAATCACGGAAAAAACGTCAAGACCGTGCGTGAATTAAGTGCAATTTTGCAACAAGGAAATCGGCATTCGTTTGCGACAGATTCTCCAAAAGAATTGGAACAACTTAATTATCCCTCAATTTCAAATGTCAGCGAGTATCAAGTGCTGAATGTGCCAACGTTCTTTTCGGCCGATAGTAAAAAAACCAACAAGTATCAGCAACAACTGCGCAACCTACTGAAAACCGTTAGTCATCAGCAAACGATTATTTTAAATTTTGCGCACAATCAAGGTGGGGACTATTACCCCATGATTGCCGGATTAGCCGCAATCATCCCTAAAGGTGTCCTGTGGTCTGAAGTTGACAATGCTGACCATGGCAAGCAAGTCGTGATGACGGCCACACAAATTCACGGTGGCTTGCTTGGCAACAGCTATCGCTTTCCAGCCAGTCATGCGGCCATTCACAAGCAAGTCGTGGTCATCACGGATTCTCGAACAGGTAGCGCGGCTGAGATGACAATCATGGCTTTGAAACGAAATCCGCAAGTGACTACGATTGGCGTCCCAACAGCTGGTTATACCAGCGTCAATAAAGGGCGCGTCGCAAAATCGAAAAAGACCGCCGCCATTCTGACCATTGGGACGATTACTAGCCCTGTCAAGATTGGCAATCAACGGCATTTTAATAACGAACCGCTTAAGCCGGATCTCACAACAATGTATGCCCCGATTTCTCCTGCTAAGGGTGAACAGTATCAGAAGCAACAACCCCTAGATACAGATTTTTGGCATGAATTAGAAAAACACTTATCCGAATGAGGCAATCAACACCCGTCAAGAAATGTTTAATACCAGTCTTTGACGGGTATTTAGGTTACGATTGATTTAAAATTAGCCTACTAGTCGCCACTTCAATTACGGTGACCAATCAACAAAAAACAGCTTCACTGCGACTAACTACCGCGGTGAAGTTGTTTAAAAATCATCCATCCCATTCGTCAATTCAACGCGTGCTAACACGCATCGTTGCAAATGGCTTTTAAATTCAGTTTAGTACTTCTTGCTTAACTTGCTTGCGGCCGCTTCGTCAATAATAACGGTAACGTCTGGGTGGTTTTGCAAGATACTTGCTGGTAAGTCAACCGTGTCTGGGCCTTCAATCATGCCCTTAACGGCATCCGCCTTGTTTTCACCGAATGCTTCAAGCAATAAGTGCTTGCTCTTCATGATGGAAGCTAAGCCCATTGAGAAGGCTTGCTTAGGCACATCATTTTCGCTAGCGAAGAACCGCGCGTTGGCTTCGATCGTTGATTCAGTCAAGTCAACCACGTGCGTCGTAATGTCGCGAGGGGTCCCTGGTTCGTTAAAACCAATGTGACCGTTACGGCCGATTCCTAAGATTTGTAAGTCGATTGGGTGTTCGTCAATTACTTTGTCGTAACGCTTAACTTCAGCTTCTGGGTCTGAAGCTAAACCGTTTGGCAAGAATGATTCCTTAAATGGCTTGTCATTGAACAAATGAGTTTGCATGAAGTATTTATAACTTTGGTCGTTGTCTGGTGCAATCCCAACGTATTCATCCAAGTTAACGGATGTGCAGTCACTGAAATCTAAATCACTATTTACGATTTCTTTGTAAGTTGTAACGGGTGTCGAACCAGTTGCCAACCCAAATACTTTCGCACCATTATCTAAAGCATTCTTAAATACTTTGTAGCCTTCCTTACCGCCGGCAGCTTGATCCTTTACTACGATAACTTTCATAATTAACTGACTCCCTCTTTGTTTGGTATAGTCCAATTGTATATTGGTCTAGACTAAAATACAAGGGATTTGTTTAAAAAATCCAATTTAATTTTCTTGCAATCGTTACCATCTTTAAGCTATCAGTCTAAACTACCTTAATAATTTAATTGTATTTTCTGATAACTTTGCCTATACTTAACTTGTTCGTAACTCCGTGGAACGTGAGAAATTCCACGACTAGCCAAGGCTGCAAAGTCATTGGCTATTTTTTTTGGCGTCATCGTTGTCGTCAACGTTTGCCAGTTGTCCAAACCAATCAATTCCGGTTGTCAGTCACCTGACCTGCGTTTATACTAAGGACAAATGGAACATATATTTTACATTGGAGGAAAATTCGTGGACAATCACGTCAAAGCATTTCGTTTAGCGGCGGGGCTTTCTCAAAAAGAACTCGCCAACCTTACTGGCATCACCCGGCAGACTTTAAGCCTGATTGAAAAAGGCACTTATAATCCCTCATTGAAGCTCTGTCTCAACCTCTGTTATGCACTCCACCAAACACTGGATACCGTCTTTTGGATCGACCCAAGTTAGGAGGTCTCAATCATGAAGAAGATTCGCGACGAACGTTTAATTTTACAAAATTTCAAGAACATCCGCACAACGTTATTAGTTGAAAATAGTGTCATTTTACTGCTTTTACTATGGCAAGGCTGGCAAAAAAGCGACCTCTTGCACGCCTTCACGTACGACAATCCGTTGTTCCTCGTCCTCATGATTGCCGTGTTCACTATGATTGTGCTGTCCCTCAACGTGAGCACCCCAATAGAAGACAAACCGAAACGGTCATGGCGCTACCTCGGCGTAAGCGCACTCATTGAACTAGTTGGCTTCTCCATTGGCTTTTACCTTCTGACTGCCGGTCATCATCCGTTCATCAGCCTGCTCGCAGGAGTTGTTCTGACCGCGATTACTAGCGGCATCATGCTATACAGCAATCACTTACGCAGCCGCGGTGAACAGTAGCGATTGCCTGGCCGGTACCAATTCAGTTACTTTTGCGATAAACTATTCCCAGAAATTTAACGGATACGAGGTCTTAGCGATGGAACCAACTTTTAACAAAATGACTGCGGCCGGCTACCATGCGATTGAACAAGAAATCGAGGATTTGAAACAGCAACGGCCCGAACGAATCAAGATTCTCGCCGCGGCCGCTGCATTGGGCGACCGCTCTGAGAACGCTGAATATAGTAGCGCCAAACGCGACTTGGGCCGCTTAGAAAGTCGCCTACGTTTTCTCAACAAACAGTTACAGTATGCCCAAATCGTCCAACCCGCCGACAACGACCAACTGGATATTGGCAAGTTCGTCACCATCGAATTTCTAGACGACCATGACCAAATCACCTATCAACTCGTCGGCAAACAGGAAGCCAATCTCGAACAACAAAAAATCTCATTCACATCGCCCATTGGCCAGGCGCTCGCCAATCATACCGTGGGCGACGTGGTCACTGTGAACGCGCCGAACGGGGCTTATCAGGTTAAGGTGATCGCGGTTAAGCGCGCGTAATAAAATAGTTATATCAATCGATTGGGTCCTTCTTTTCATTTTTCGGAGATCAAAAATACACTTACCGAAGCGTATACGTGTTAGAATAAAGACGGTAAAAAAGCCGGTACGCTAATACCGACTTGAATCAAGGCCCGCTCTAAGAGCAGTTGGCTTTAAAATTTAGATAACCAAAAAACAGTCACCTAATACCTGCCAAAGTTTTGCCAAAGTTTTGGGGTGGCTATTTTTCGTTTCTAGCGTTCCATATCTGATACATCACTAGTGTGAGGCTCAAAATGATCTGCAAAAAAGCAAGCCAAACAGGTAAAGTGACCACGCCTGAAAAACTTGATGACCATGGCCAAATCACCTATCAACTCGTCGGTAAACGAGAAGCCAATCTTGAACAACCAAGGATTTCATTCACATCGGCCAGGCGCTCGCCAATCATACCGTTGGTGACGTGTTTACTTTGAGTGCGCCGAACTGGGATTATCAGGTTAAGATGATTGCGATTAAGCGCGCGTAATAAAGTAGTTATATCAATCGATTGGGCGCTTATTTTGATTTTTTTGAATCAAAAATATACTTCCCGAAACATATACGTGTTAAAATAAAGACAGTAAAAAAGCCGGTACGCGAATACCGACTTGAAACAAGGCCCGCTCTAAGAGCAGTTGGCTTTAACATTTGAACAACTAAAAAACAGTCACCCAGTTACTTGCCAAAGTTTTGGGGTGGCTATTTTTTGTTTCTGGCGTTCCATACCTGATACATCGCTAGTGCGATGCTCAAAATGATCTGCAAAAATGCAAACCAAACAGGTAAAGTGACCACGGCTGAAAACCTTGATGACCATGACCAAATCACCTATCAACTCGTCGGCAAACAAGAAGCCAATCTCGAACAACCAAAGATTTCATTCACATCGCCCATCGGCCAGGCGCTCGCCAATCATACCATTGGCGACGTGTTTACTGTGAGTGCGCCGAACGGGGATTATCAAGTTAAGGCGATCGCGGTTAAATGCGCGTAAACATAGGCTAAATTTTACTTAGTATGCTTGTAGTAATTGTACTAGCCTTTTATTAATCACCACCAAGGCCTCTGATACTAATAGGCCTCGTTATTCACAAATAAAGCCAGAGATTTCTTATTGCTTACACGATGAGAAATCTCTGGCTTTATCTTTTATTGTTTGGCAAACGAACAATAAAAGAGCTTATGTCAACAGTACATAAACTCAATTTAATAGTCATAAGAATCAGTAATAACAATATTTTAAGCAAGATGCATATTGAAGCAACGTAGACCGTAACCAGAGAAACATGGGCGAGCTTCTCATAACGAGATGCAATCTTACGAAAGTTTGTCATTTTACTTTGTCGGAATGGTATAGATTCCTGCTTTATCTTCAATATACTGGCGAAGTTTCGCAGCACCATAGGCTTTATCCGCGATAATATTTGATTGAGAAATATCGAAGCCTTCCAACAACTCGCTAGCAACTTGGCTGGCATGTACTTGACCACCCGTTAAGCGAAAACCCAGAGGATTTCCTAATCTGTCAACGAGTGCGTGAATCTTAGTCGTTCAATTACCTCAACTTAGTCCAATAGCTTGATTATCGTCCACACATTCGGCGTTTTTTCCCAATAGACTTCCGATGAACTCGAACAATTGTTGAATCCAAGCTCAAGTTTTCTATATCGAAATCGTCAATCAATCCGAGAAAATCCTGTTCGAATAATCCTAAACGTACCCAAGCCTGGAAGCGACTATACACATTTTCCAAGGGGCGTAGCGTTTCCAAGGCCACCGCGCATGAGCCTGAGGATAGCGTTGAGAGTGGTACGGTTGTCTAAACTTGATGGACAGCCAGTCCGGTATGGCGGGAAGTATCCTTTGATTCGTTTGCACTGACCATCTTCCAGTTGGTATCGTTTAGGTGTTGTCATCGAAAAGCCTCGATTAGTTATTCCTCAAATTACACCTGAATTTTTAGTTTCCAGACAGTCCTTAATCTTACGAATGAAAATTAACACCAATGCAAGTTTTGTTGCTGTTATCTATCGAATTATTTCTATATTGCTCTACCAAGGATTAATCAACGAAATAGGATTCAATATAAACTACAGTTTGTAGGAAGTTCTGTGAATTTGCCCAGAATAAGGGGCCAAAGCTCAGTCAACTAATCTCATACAACTATTCAAATTTAAAGCAACACACTACCTTTTCCACCAATGTTGAGTACGACTGTTTTCTATATTTTCTAGTTTAATGATTCGATCAGTAAGCTGCCTAATTTGGTCTTCTAAGTGCAATATTCTCTGTTGATCATTTTTTTCGCCAAATCCGGGATTGAAACTGATTTTTAGTGCATCCGATAATGCAAAACCACTTTTTGTTAGAGTAATACTCCTACTAAATCGAGTAATATCTGATGCAGTATATACTCTATTTTTATTAATCTTATTTCTAAATTTCAATTTATCATTTAATTCTTTTTCTACAATCAAACTATATTTTCGTAACGTTACCGCCTTAATTCCTAACTTCATTGCTGCCTGTACCGCACTAATTCCTTGCTTTTTCTGAGTCGAGTCTCCCATAACATCCTCCCCTATATCACGCTCTACATGTAACGATATCATAACGATTTATTAAACAAACAAAAGTTAACTAAGTGTTTCAGAAACAGATGGTTCCTTATTTAAACAGCGGTTTCGGCCCATTGTATTACTCGGAGGTCAAAAGCAATGAAAAAAATACAATCGCCAACTAGCCGTAACACTTTCAGTCATTTTATTATGTGTTTTGAGTTTCACGTTTAATGCACATGCAATGACACACACATATTCTGTATCAGAATCTAACTATTCTTGGAGTGCTTCATATAAGGTCAAAGTCGTGAAAAATAAAATTGTTCGGGTAAGCAATATTAAATTACATGCATTTGCCGGAAAAATTGTAGGTTACTCTACTTCACATACCGACAAAAAAGCTACTCTTACAATTGTAAGATCTTACAAAATCATTCGAACACGAATACACCTAATCGCTACTTTTTCCCATGGGAGTCTGCATGTAAAGACAACTTAGGACACATTAACATGCAAATGAAAATTGGTAAAAAATAGATCATATATTGACATTGCACAGTTCACAAAACTGTAAATAAAAACTATAGTGGCGGCAACATATATCCATATATATAGCCGATTAAATTTATTGTTTCTTAACGCAATATAGACAGTTATCAGAATTCCCATTAGTGGGACAATACCACTCACTAACACTAGAATCATTAATTCCATACTTTCATCTTGCGCATTGTATAAATTTCGCTTTAAAAATGGACTTGCTTTTTTTAAATCATTAATGTGCTCGTTATTATGGGATAGTCCTTTTTGAATGTCAACATCTTCACTTAGCAAAGTATCAACCGGTACTGAATAGAGTTTTCCAAGTCGCACCAAATTATCAATATCAGGATAGGTCCGTTGATTCTCCCATCGAGATACAGCCTGCCGTGAAACATTCAATGCTCTTGCAACATCGTCTTGAGAAAGTTGCGCATTATGACGATACTTTTTCAATTGTTCTGAAATCACTTTTGACACTCCAATCTAATCACAAAAGGATCTGATAATAATACAAAAATTAGCAACACCAAAACAGAAGGAAAATAATTATTATGGCAAAAAAACATCATGCTTTAAAAAAGGTGTCAATCATTTTTATCGTTACGTTACTCTGTTCCACTTTTTTGAATTCTTATGTTCATATTCATGCAGATAATGAATCAACAAATGAAACTATTGAACGATTAGTGAACGGGGATACACCTCATCAAAAAATTGCTATCACAAATGATCAAGAAGAACAAATCTCTAGTCTAATCAAGAAAGAAGCTGAGGTTCAAACAACAAACGATACTACCACCCTTACATTAACAGATGATCAACTAACAAGCATTTTGAAGCAAACTCTGTCCGCTGATGACTTTAGCTCCGTTCAAGCCGCAACTCATCACAAAGGCGTTTCAAAAATCGTCTGGCATGGTGCAGCAAAAAAAGGTAATGTTAACATTTACTTATCGAAAAGTATGTTAAACTTCTTACGTGGTGCTGCTATCGGTGTTGGTGTAACTACGATTATCGCTTTGTCAGGAGGATTTGCAGGAGCGGGGACAATTGCAACCATAGTTATTCGGAAAGTCATTAGTACCAGCATCAAGTCAAGTACAAAAGGATTCAAGTACGGCAGAAAATACTCCATTCGTTCTTGGAAATATAAAGGATGGTCATATCAATGAAACTAAACTTCTCCTTCAAAAACAATGCGCATGAATGGCTTGGCATTATAAGTCTATTATTGTTTCTAGCTGAGCCCTGGGTTGCCATCATAAACATGACTTATGGAATTGCTCTCGCAGGTACCGGTATTATTGGAATATCAACTTATCTAGAATCACTAAGTTATTTTAATGGCGCCCTTTCCAAAAAGATACTTCTCCTATTCACGATTCTCATTGCATTTATTCTCGAAGCTATCTATACTTTTATGATATTCATGCTTTTCAAAAAATAATCCAATCAATTGAGCTGTTCCGAATAAAACTCAGAGTTTTCTTGAAGTGCCTCACTATTGTCAAACTAATTAGTTTAGCAATGGTGAGGCACTTTCTTTCAGAATTGTTGTTCCTGCCTTTTCATAGAAAATTTTACAATTCGATTTTAAATTTTGTCAATATATAAACTGAAATCTTCAACTCATAATAGACGCAGCACAGCTTTCAATTCGTTTTATATTTCAAAACACAGAAGCTCTATCAACTATTTTAATTAAAACTCCTGATAAACTGCCGGATCTTGGTCATTCAAGCGACCATCTGCTCGACTCAGGCCATTAATCGTTGCCATATCAGCGTCACCGATTTCAAAGTCAAACACGTCGATGTTCCCTGCTTGACGACTCGGTGTCGACGACTTCGGAATTGGTAGCGTGCCGAGTTGTAACTCCCAGCGTAAAATTAGTTGGCCAACATTTTTATGGTAGCGCGCCGCAATCGCTTTGAGTGTCTCATTTTGTAGCATCTCACTCGCGCGGCCAAGGGGACTCCAGTCCTGCGTTAAGATACCGTGCGCTTGGTCATAGTCCCGTTGTGCTTGTTGGTTGAAATACGGGTGTAATTCGAC
The DNA here is from genome assembly GCF_018991255.1 of Lactiplantibacillus sp. 30.2.29. Lineage (NCBI taxonomy): Bacteria > Bacillati > Bacillota > Bacilli > Lactobacillales > Lactobacillaceae > Lactiplantibacillus > Lactiplantibacillus sp. 30.2.29. Next base: position 36,613 of record NZ_JAGYGU010000025.1, read on the forward strand.
CTGATTGATGACAGGTAAGACCCCAGTCTCCTTATCCAACCGGTCTAAATGTTCCGGTAAGAAATTCGAGACCCCAATCGAACGAATCAAACCTAACTTTTGGGCGTCAATCAATGCCTGCCAAGCTTCAACGTAATGGTCTTCCTTCGGGTTGGGCCAGTGAATCAAATACAGATCATAATAATCGAGCCCGGCTCGATACAATGATTCTTGAATCGTATTGATGGCTTGCGTGTACGTGTGATGCCGCCCCGGTAGTTTGGACGAAATCAGCAACTCCGAGCGTGGCACGGATGAGCGACGAACCGCCTCACCCACGGCCCCTTCGTTTTCATAATTGAAGGCCGTATCTAGTAGTCGATAGCCGCGGTCGATTGCAGAACCAATCACCTGCACCCCGTGCGCACCATTCAGTTTATAAGTCCCAAAACCAATCTTCGGGACCGTCAATCCATCACGTAGCGTATAAGTTTCCAACTCAATCCACTTCTTTCTTCAAAATTTTCAAAACAAAACCATACTAATCTTCAGAACGGTCTGCCAAAGCATCGCGAATCGCAGCCTCAAACGTTGCTGGACGAGTCGTCGGCGCATACCGTTCGAGGACGCGACCATCGCGGCCAATCAAGAACTTGGTAAAGTTCCACTTGATGCGCCCATGTCCCGCCGCTTGTTTCAAATAAGTAAACAACGGGTCCGCCTGGTCACCATTGACCATCACGCGCTTCGTCATTGGGAAGGTGACGCCATAGTGCCGTTGACAATAGTCGTGAGTCTCCTCATCATCAGCCTTTTCTTGATGGAATTGGTTAGACGGCAGGCCAAGCACCACTAATCCTTCTTGATGATACTTCTGATAGAGTTCTTCTAATCCTTTAAATTGTGGCGCCAAGCCACAGTTACTAGCCGTATTCACGATCAACAACACTTGCCCACGATATTGCGACAAGTCGAGTGTCTCACCACTCATTTCCGTTTCTGTAAAGTCATACACTGATTCAGCCATCAACATCCCTCCTAAGAATATTAATCAATTGCCGTGCTTTAACCCTAGTAAACCACAAAATTGTGATTTTTCATCGTACTTTGCTTTGGTTTCTGGAAATTTGATTGCACTCAACGTGATTATCCGTTACACTGAACGTATCATTCATAGCAACTGGGGTGCCATTGCGGCTGAGATAATACCCATTGAACCTGAATCTGGACAATGCCAGCGCAGGGAACAATGCTTTATTTGGGGAACCATCAATTCAGACTTAGCCGCCTGCCACTGTTACTTGTGGTGGGCGTTTTTTTGTCGCTTAGATGCGTGAATGACAAACTATTTTGGGAGGATTTAACAATGAAATGGGTTAAATCATGGTACTTGAACGACATTATTTTGCTGGCCCTTATCGGGATTTTCTTTGGGGCGATTTTTATGGGGACCAACTTTGTTTATAACGTGCTGAGTGCAGCACTGACACCATTTGGGCTCAGCGGTCTCGCCAACGAGCTGCTTTTGGGCTTATGGTGCATGCCAGGGATGCTGGCGGGCTACCTGATTCGTTTAAAGGGTTCCGCCACCTTAGGCGAACTGCTCGCAGCAACGGTCGAAATGTTCTTTGGCGGCCAATGGGGTATCACGACCTTGATCTCGGGGATCGTTCAAGGGTTCGGTGCCGAACTCGGCTACATCGCAACCGGCTACAAACACTACGATTGGTTAGGATTAACGGCTGCGGCCACCACGACTACGCTGGTGACGTTTGGCTGGGATCTGGCTCGTAATGGCTATTTCAAACTACAACTCTGGCTACTGATCTTATACTTAGTCGTGCGCTTCATCTCAATGTTCGTCTTCGGTGGTCTATTGACCAAGGCAATTACTGACTTACTTGACCGTAGCCACGTTCTCAAATCGACACATTAATCTCGCACTTTGGTATGGAGGAATCAAGAATGGCTCGTATCGCGCTGAACAACTTAACATATTCATATCCACAGGCGCCGACACCCATTCTGGAACACGTTAATTTAACGTTACCGTCACAACAGTTCACCTTATTAACGGGGCCGTCGGGAACTGGCAAGTCAACACTGCTTCAATTGATGGCGGGGGGCTTATCGCTAGCCGACGCGTCCGGCAGTATCACGTTTGACGGTCAATCATTAAACGACCTGCCCGCTAATCAGCGCGCGCGGCACGTCGCGATGATGTTTCAAAATCCAAATCAACAGTTTGCCATGGACACGGTCGAGCACGAGTTGATTTTTGCATTGGAGAACCTACAAGTGCCCCGCTCACAGATGATGGCACGATTGCGGCACGCACTGGCCTTCGTGAGGATTGAGCACCTACAACCGCGGCTCTTGAACCAGCTATCGGGTGGTGAAAAACAAAAGGTTGCCCTCGCCGTTATCGTGGCGATGGATAGCGATGTGATCTTGCTCGACGAACCCTTTGCCAGCGTGGACCCGGAAGCCCGCGCCGGACTACTCGAACGACTCGTTGAATTGCGCGACCAACACGGCAAAACGATTATTCTAGCTGACCACGACTTAGCGGGTTATGATCAGCTCGTAGACCAAGTGGTGCGGCTGACGAATCACCAGTTAGTCCCCGTTGCCCAGTCCGAATGGCCACAACTATTTGCCGCTTTCACTGACCAACCTCAGCGGGCGTGGACGGCACCGGAGCCAGTGACCAAGCCGTGCTTTCAGTTAGATCAGGTGACCCTTGCAGCGGGTGACCGAGAACTGCTTGCACCAACGACGCGTCAACTCCTCGCCCACCATAACACGCTGATTACGGGTCCCAATGGCAGTGGCAAGTCGACACTCTTTGAAGCCCTCGTCCGCTTGCATTCATACGGTGGCGAGATTCGCTACAACGGTACGCCCATTGCAAAATTAAAACGCAAACGCTATGCGCGGCACGTTGCCTTACTGTTTCAAGATGCCGAAACTCAGTTTTTAAACATCACGGTCGCTGAAGAATTGGCGCAAAGTCAGCGTTACGCGTACGGTGATTACTTTACGCCCAAACGAATTCAAGCCGCGCTCACCCAACTCAACTTAGCTGGACGTGACGACCAAATTATTTATACGCTGAGTGAGGGGCAGAAAAAGAAATTACAGATTTTATTAATGTTGATCATGCAATCACCAGTGCTCTTAATGGATGAACCGTTGAAAGGCTTGGACTTGCGCTCTGTCAACGCACTGGTGACACTGCTGACGGAGACGCAGGCCGCAATTCAACAAACATTGATCATTATCAGTCATCAATTGACCGGACTATTGCCGTTGATCGACTATCAGCTGCATTTTGAAAATCATCAGTTAGATTGGGTGGTGCGACCGTGAATCCAAGTATGAAATTATTATTATTACTGATTATCGCGTTAGAAATTTCATTCACGACCATCGTTAGTCTCAACGTCGCACTGGTGATCCTAGCCATCATTTATTTGCTGGCACACCGGACCCGACTGCGGACGCTCGGCTGGTTAGTCCTATTACCACTGTTGCCGGCGATTGGCTTGTGGAGCACCCAATATATTAACGGTAGCGGCGACCGAACATTGATGGCCTGGGTACTGTTCACTAGAATTTACGCCTTCGTCTTTACTGGTGCGACGTTTACGCTCACGACCGACGTCCTACAGCTGACCGATTCGTTGGAACAAAATTGGCACCTGCCGGCCAAATTTGCCTATGGCGTCTTGGCTGCTTACAACTTGGTACCACGAATCCGCCACGAAGTTCAGGTGATTCGGGCGGCGGGACTGATGCGTGGCCAAGTGCTCTCCTTCTGGTCACCGCAGCTCTACTTCAAAGCCATTTTAATCTCGATCAACTGGTCGCAAAATCTGGCACAGGCGATGCGTTCGCACGGATTCGTTGAGGACGCCCCCCGGACCCACTACCGCCAGATTCCACTCACTAAGGTGGACTGGGGCATCGTGATTACGGGCGTCATTTTATTACAAATCGGCGTCTTCGTGATTCCGTGGACTTAACTATCATCTAAAGGCCGCCCAACTAGCGTTATGACTAGTTGGGCGGCCTTTGATCATGCTTTTAATTGATCGATTTGGTGCTTTAACGCTTGAATTTCGGCGGTCGTTGCCGCAGGGTCCATCATCATCTGGTCATATTTGAATTGCAGAACGGCAATATCCGCTTCCGCAGGTTTGGGGGCTACGGCGACCTGAGCAAAATCAAGCAGTTGCTGATTGGTCAATTGTAGCGTCCGCGTCGCCACGGCATCCCGAAATGACTGGTCATGTGAGACGAACAGAACGGTGCCCGGATAGTCTTGCAGATAGGCTGCCAACGCTTCAAGTGCGTCGACATCCAGGTAGTTAGTCGGTTCATCGAGCATCAGCACGTTATATTGTCCGACTAAGATGGCGACTAACTGGAATTTTACCAGTTCACCACCACTCAATGCGGCCACTTGTTGCTGATAAAAACGGGCTGGCAAGCCGAGTGCGCCCATGACGTTACGAATCGTTTGGTCCGGTAATTGGCTCGCTCGCCGGACCGTCTCCCAGACAGAACGCTCGCCATCCAGCATCGTCATATCTTGATTGAAGACGCCGACTTTAGCGGCCGGCGCTAATGTTAGCCCAGAGACTCGTCGGGACAGTATCGCCTGTAATAAGGTCGTCTTGCCACTGCCATTGGGTCCCACGATTGCGACCCGTTCATGAGGCAGCACTTGAAAATCAGCGTGCGTCAGCAACGTTTTGCCATATTGCTTCAACGTCACGTTAAGACCCGTCACGACGGTCTTCCCCGTAAAGCTTGGAAAGTCAGTCGCCACCAATTTAAACCCACGTTGCGTCAATGGTTTGGCGACTTGCGGTTCGTGTGCCCCCCGTGCGACCATTCGCTTCGCCGTCCGCTCCATCTTGGCCGCCGTCGCTTCTCGCAAGGATTTCGTTTTAGACCGCTCAGCCGCTGACATCCGCCGATTGCCCTTTCGAATCCGCTGGGCCTTTTCATTACGCTGTTGTTGAGCCGCCAACAAGTCACGTTGATGACGCATCTGACGCTGATAGGCCACTTCCTGCGTCTGCCGTTGTTGGTCGCGAACTTCACGATAATGGGCATAATTACCCGCGTAGGCTTGAACCCGTTGGTCTTCAAATGCCCACGTCAGATTGGTTACCGCATTCAACAAGTGGCGGTCATGCGAAATCAACATCAACAGGCCCTGAAACCCTTGTAGTTGCGCAATCAGCCACTGTTGATGCGCCTCATCCAAGTTTGACGACGGCTCATCTAAAATCAAGATTGCGGGTCGGGCACTCAAGGCTTGGCGGATTCTGGACATCATTGCTTGGCCGCCACTCTGATTGAGTGTCGGAGCCAGTTGTGGCACATAACTGACGGGCGCATCCGTCACCAGTTGTCCACGGTAATCGGCATCTACTCCAGTGATCAAATGGGCAAGCGTAGATTTTCCCGTCCCATTGCGACCGACGACCCCAATCTTATCACCGGTGGTCGCCACCAAGTGGTCAATCGTAAATAGTGCCCGTCCCGCCACATTTTTTTGAATCTTCGTTAAATTAATCATTGTCATTGATCAACATCCCCTTTACTGCAGGGATTAATTGTCCTTCATGATTTGCGGACACAAAAAAAACGCCCTCAAATCATGAGACCGCTGACCATCGATTCAGTCAGCACCTCTAATTAATCCCAAAACGGACAGTCCACCCCTTCATATCGGGTTGGTGACTGTTCAGTTACTAGAATTAATTAGTTGCGCATCGGCTGAATACCTCGTATTTTCATAAGTTACTTTGTAGATTAGCATGTTTATTTTTATTTTGCAAGGTCCGACTGACGGATTGTCTTCAGGTCCAACTTTCAGTAAACTAGAGTTACTTTCAGAAAGCGGGTGTCAATATTGAAAAAAATCATCGCCATCGCCGCCTTTGCCGTTCTAGGCGGCGGGTTGCGAGAAGCACTCAGCCTCCTTGTGACCTGGCCACAACATTTCTGGATCACGTGCCTCATCAATATCGTCGGCGCCTTTGTTCTGAGTCTGATTACGACGCTGCTACCAGCCCGTTTACCAGTCTCTGAGGCCATTATTACGGGTATGAGCGTTGGGTTGATTGGCAGCTTCACTACCTTTTCGACCTTCACCTTTGAAACGCTACAGAGCTATCAAACGGGCCATAGCGTTTCGGCATTGCTGTCTATTGTTGTCAGCATCGGACTGGGGCTACTGGCTGGACTAGCCGGAAACTTGCTCAGTGAACACTGGTTACCGGAGGATGAGGCGTAATGTTTAGTTTAGTCTTATTAGCTGGCGGTGGGGCGGCACTCGGGGCACTCGGCCGCTACGGCATCATGCAGTTGGCGCGGCCTCTCAATCAGCGGTGGACCTTACCAGTCGCCACACTTTTTATCAACCTGACTGGCGCCTTCCTGCTGGGGTGGATTCTGACAAGCCCACTATCTGGACACTGGCAAGTCTTCTTAGGTACTGGCATCATGGGCGGCTACACCACGTTCTCAACAATGATCAACGAAATCGTCTTACTCAGTCGCCACCAGCATCGGCGCGTCGCCGGGCTATACTTAGCCCTTAGCTTGATTGGCGGCTTATTACTCGTCTACTTAGGCACTCGCTGTTAATCTTCGCATAAGTGTTCTTTAGCATTAAAGCTGATTGAATCATGCTATTTTCTAAGTTCAAGTGCCGCCAGCTGAAAACCGCTGGAAACAGTGCGAATTAGCGTAAACGTGCTGTTGTAGCGACGTCCTACGCCGGCTTCCAGGCATTCTGGGCAATGGCCGGAAACGTGGTGGACACAGATTTAAGCCGACAACCCACGTCTTAAATACTGGTCTTTCACCACTGTGCCTTGCCCAGAATACCTTCCAGCCGGGATGGTATTCGAAAGGCGGATGTGTGCGGACTCAACTTTTATTGGACTGGACATTGATTCTTAGTAAACAGTTGTTTTAGTAATCAACTTTGAGGTTGGTTTCGATAATTTTTAAGCCGGTTTACTCGCATTTTAATTCTAAAAGCCGTCAATACTTGCAAAAGCTGTATAGTCGCCCGAGAAATTGAAGGCCTGAATTGAGGGCAATTGGCGCTGTTATCGTCTAATTATGAGGCGAGTTTCCATTGAAGTGAATGATTATCTGCAGGCAATTTACCGATATATAAATTATGCAAATCATTAACGATACCAATTCAAAGTTCATCTGAAGGATAGCCACTTAATATTCAGTGGTCAGTTGCACCAAGATAGGTGGCCGTTCATCCGCCATTCGAGCGGGTTACCGACTGTCCGGCCCGCCGGACAATGCTCAAGGGCGAAATTCTTCTTGTCCGGGAGGTTTTCCCGGGCTAGAAGAAGACTCGTATTTGAAATTGCGCAGTGGGTTTCTGCGTGAG
>NZ_JAGYGU010000026.1:0-42700 GCF_018991255.1 Lactiplantibacillus sp. 30.2.29
AGTCAAAATAACTCGTTTAATTCAATTATTCAGTCACTTTTTCAGCCGCATGAGCGATGGCTGCTTGGCCTAATAAGTTCAAGTAGTTGAATGGACGGTCATAGATTGGCTGGAAGAACATGTCAACGAAGCCTAAGTCATCGATCGTGTTGTGATTTTGAATCATCACTGAGATTACGTTGGCTGATTGTGAAACGTCATGTTCACTCATGAATTGGGCCCCTAAGATTTCACGCGTCTCTGGGTTGTAAACCAATTGCATCAGAACTGGTTTCGTGGTTGGCATGAATTCTGGACGATAGTTATCTTCAAAGGTAACGGCTTCTGCAGGTACCTTTTCAGCTTGAGCATGTTCCAAGGTCATCCCTGAAGAAACGATCGTCTTGCCAAATAACATTAAACCAGAAGTTGATTGCGTCCCCATGTACTTCCGGGTTGGCTTAAAGATGTTCAAACCAACTAAAGTCCCTTGACGAACCGCGTTAGTGGCTAATGGAATGTAAGCATCCTTCTTAGTTGGGTTGTAGTGAACCGCAACGGAATCACCGGCACCGTAGATATCAGGGTCAGATGTTTGCATGTAGTCGTTCGTCTTGATGGAGCCATTCGGGTTCATGTCAACTTTGCCCTTTAATAGGCTGGTGTTTGGCCGGAAACCAACACATAGAATCGCCATATCAGCGGTGTAGCTGCCCTTGTCAGTCTTAACGGTAACTTCCTTGCCATCATCACTGAAGCCTTTAACCATTTGATTTAAGGCCATCTTGATGCCATGGTCAACGAAGTCTTTTTCGACCCGGTCAGTGAAGCCTTTGTCTAAATACTTGTTTAAAATCCGTGGTAAGCCATCGATTAAGGTAACTTCCTTACCTTGCTTCTGATAAGCTTCGACTAATTCAGTCCCAATGTAGCCCCCACCGATAACGATGACGCGCTTAGCTGGCTTGGCAGCTTCCCATAAACTTTGGGCATGCGTCCAGTTCTTGCAGAGGTAAACGTTCGGGCTGTCGATACCATCGATTGGTGGAATTACAGGCCATGAACCAGTTGTGACAACTAATTTGTCGTAATGATCTTTCTTGGATTCGCCGGTCTTCAAATCAGTAACGGTAATTTCATGATTTTCGGTATCCACGTCGGTCACATCATGTTGCATATGAACATTCGCGCCTAATTTGGCTAATTGTTCTGGACTGGAATAGAAGAGCCCTTGTGGATCGGCAACTTCGCCACCAAGATAGAGGGCAATCCCACAGGAGAGAAATGACACATTGTCATTCCGTTCATAAATCGTGACGTCTGTTTCTGGATTTGACGCCAAGATTTGATTTACAGCAGCAGTTCCGGCATGAGTACAACCAATTACGATAACTTTCATATTAAACGCGCTCCTTAAATGTGTTTATATTCACAATCATATTTGTGCAACATGTATTTGGTAACAATTACATTGTACTAAATGAAAAAGAAAACGCAACCAAAAACACGCAAAAAACGCACTTTTTTCACTAATCAGGTGATAACGAATTGCCGATATTACAGCATTTATGGGAATTAACCCGTTTATTAATTCGATTAACAGGGGTCGTTAATAAAAATCATGACTGCCCTTAAACTAATCATCAAACGATAAGAAAAAGCTCTCACAAGCGTTCACTTGTAAGAGCTTTCATCTTCTCTTTTATTCACCAACCACTAGTTACTTTGGTGCATCCGTCAACGTCCACGTGATGTCACCGGTGTATGAACCGGGAACGGCCCCGGCGTTACTCCTATACAGAATACCCGACTTACTCGTCCAGTCAGATAAGACGTCATAATCGTCATTATCACTGGTCGTCGTATGGCTGTCAATTACGGTGCCGTTACTATTCAGAACCGTTGTCTTATCACCTTCGCGGAAGAGCACGTCACCCGCTAACGTCTGACCACCCGTCGTTTTGAAGTTAGTCGCGCTTGCCTGTAATTGCCAGCTAGACCCCTTACCACGACTGTCGCGGACGACCAGTTGCCAGTCGTCTTCACGATCAGTGGTTTGGGCTTGCCCATCAAGCGTGATCGATTTGAACGTACTGTTCTTGGAGACACTCTTAAAACTCAATTCACCACCGGTCACCGTGATATTGGCAACACCGACTGGCGACTCGTTTTCATAAGGGTCTGACGCCCAGATCTCAAGCTTATTATCATTGCCGACATGTAACTGACTGGCTTTGATCTTATAGCTAAAGAACCCGGATTCTTCGTCGTTACTCATCTGCACCGTCGGCATTTCTTGGCCATTGACCGTGGGATGTAACGTCACCTTATCGTTCGTCAATTGTTCGGAGTTTTCAACGGCCACGATTCCTTTGATCGTGACATCCTCACCATTAGCAACGGTGTAAGGATTGTTTCGAATATAAATCCCCATCGGCTGGTCGACCGTGATCAGATAATCCGGCGCCTCAGTTGACGTCTCGAAGACCTTATTCTTGAACGTCGCGCTGGTGACCGTCGTATTTTGGTTGACCGTCACATCGTTGGCCGTCCCGGTAAGCGTGATGGTCGCCGTCTTCTGACTGGCTGACAAGGCTTTATTCAAGCTATAGTCGACCTTAGTGGCGTCCGCAGTTGGCGCGGTCAAGGCTTGTTCGCTGCCATCCGCATACGTCACTTTTGCGCGATCAAACGTCACGTACTTCGGCAAATTCAGCTCGGCCGTGATATTGTCCCAATCTAATTGGCCACTCTGATACGTGAGTTGATAGTCATATTGGACCTTGTGCTTAGCCTTTAGCTGACTGCCGGTCGTGATTTCGCGGTTCTTAGTTTTATCCGTCACTTTGACCGCCGCACTCGCATCGACGAGATTAGGCGCACTCTCGATCACGACCATGTTGTTCCCGGAATTACTCCCAGTCGCGCCCATGAAGCCCCAGCGCATCAAGCCATCACTGCTGTTGAACTTGCTAGTGTCGAGTACTTCACTCTGAGTAAAGCCACCACCAGTTGCCGAGCCGTCCGGATTCACATCGTCAAACGTGTAAGTCATCGTCTTACTAGCGGCATTCCAGTTCATTACGAGGTGGTGCCACTTACTGTCACCCAGCGTCATGTTGGTGACTAAATTATGGTGAGTCTGCGTAAAGAAGTACCGCGTTGACCAGATAATCCCCGTGATATCGAGACTCTTGACTGAATTATTGATATATTGGCTCGCACTACCCGGGTAGCCGGTCGCAATATGTTGTTTCTTGATCCCATTATCAAAGGCGTCACCCTTACCCGCATCGCTATAACCAGTCGATGTATTGGTATAGGTGTCAAACTCTAAGGCCCAACTATTCTGGATGGCAGTTTTGGCAAACTCATCGCCATCCTGTAATTTATTATTGGTATCGACGCCCCACACGCCGAGGGTCTCCCCAATAATACTCGATGAACTGACCTTGGCAGAAGCCGTCGTCCCGTTCGGATCATTTTGCAAGACGAAGGCCATCCCGTCACCGGCCTTACTGGTACTCGTTGATGACCCCAAGTATAGCCACATCTTGAAGGTGGCATCCTTGTTAATGTCAAAACGGTTGGCATCATTTGACCAAAAGCCACCCATTTGTTTCTTGCCATTGATCACTTGAATCGCCTGCGTATTTGGCGAGCTGGCATTAGTGACGTTCGCGATACTAGCGCTATTCGTCACCCCGCTATTGAATGCGGCAGGAAGCGTGAAGAGTTTATCCAACTGATTCAAGCCAGACGGTGCCGTTGCTAACGACGCTTCGTCCGCAGCTTGAATCTGGGCGGTCCCGGCCCATAACCCGGTTAATGCCGCTAATGCAACAAGTATTTGTTTCGGTCCCTTCCACATGTTGAAAACTCCTCTCGCTAGTTAATCCTGACGGCGGCGGTTTTTCAATAGTAGCCAGATAATTGCGCCTAATAGGGCAATGATGACGACACCGAGTGCCACAAACCACCAGAAATAGTTCGTTTGTTTTTCGGTCACAGCCGTATCATTGAGTGCTTTAGCCGTCTTGTCCGTAATGGTGAAGTTCTTAGTGAATTGCCACTTGCCCTTATCCGCTGTCGCTGTTAAATGTAACGTGTACTTGCCAGCTTTGAGCTGTTTGTTGCCATCACCAATTGCAAAGTTAAAGTTACTATTCGGTGCCATCGACATGTTTTCTTTGTTCGTCGTTAACACTTTCTTAGAACTCCCGGCCTTAGTCACGTAACTCTTGATCTTAAGTCCGTGCATGATGACCGGCTGATCATTTTGCAAGTTCGCCGAGACATAGTTCCGGTAATTGCGTTGTTCGGCTTTCACGGAATGTAACTTCATGTTCGGCTTGATAGTCGTCTTATCAGATTCTTGTAACTGGAGGCCAATCACATAGGCGTACTGATTATTGATGGCCATCCCGCTACTAGCCTGTTGCTTCTTACCACTCAACTCTTGAACAATGTTGATCCCGCCGAGTGCCACACCCTTAAATGTTTTTTCAGGGATATTCAGCTGGATGGTCACTGCCTGGCTCGACTTAGCAGGCACCGTGACGACCTGCTTCTTGGAAAGCGCAGTCTTGATGTTAAACTTCAGTGAATCATCCGCCTTCGCGTTGGCCTGACTGTAGTCGATGATCCCGTTATCATTCGTCACCGCTAAGTTAGGTGAGACGGTGTAGCGGTGTTCTTTACTATCGCTATTTTTAATATGCAACGTCAGATTTTGTTTTTGGCCTGGGGTCACTTTTAAATCAAAGTAAGAGACTTTTTGATTGATCTGATTGTTAGGCAAATCAGCTTGAACCGTATAGTTCAAATCGTCGGCCTGAGCGCGCATCGTCCAGCCGGCCCCAATCACAGCAACAACTGCCATTAACTGCCAAAATATTTTTTTCATATGGGTTACCCTTCCTTTTTTCAACGGTAAGTGACGTGCTATGTATGATTGAAGCTGCCATTCTTGACGAGTAGCAGCTTCAATCAAACCATTCAACTAGGTGCATTGTTTAATGACCAGGCTAACGTACCGGTGTAATCACCCGCACTGAGTTGCCGGTCATGAATCTGGAGTTGTGTCAGTTCATCGCCCCGATTCAAAATAACTAACCACGTGCCTAAGCCCGATTGCGGTTGGGCAGTGACGACGTTGTTCGCAATACCTGTCACGAGCTCGCCGGTGTTGACCACGTTCGGGGCGGCACTGACATTGCCCGTTCCCGGTTTGAGTTGGACACTGCCTAACTTCAACGAGGTCGTTAACTGCTGCTGACCACTTTGTAACGGGCTGGGCGTTACTTGTAGTGTCCAGCCAGCTGCCGATGCACGCCGATCAGTGACCTGAATCATCGCTCGCTCATTTTGTGCCGTCACCGTAGCGGGTCCACCAGCTGTCGTGACGGGTTTAAACTTAAGATTACTGACGAAATCGATGGTTAACTTGCCCCGTGAGCCTGTTCCGGTCACGTTACCTTCATCTGCCGGATCACCAGGGTATGGCTTACTGGGATCATCAGGATCGACCGGAGAAACTGCGTCGTCATCGTCCGACGGGGTCAACTTAACCTGCACCTGTGACTGTCTATCTGCAGCTTGCGTTGTCACGCTCCAGCCCCAATTACTAATAATCAGCCCACTAACGGCCACCATTAGTAACCGACCTGTCACCAACAATCCCATTCTCATCGGTCACACCTCAGCTCTCCTTTGGTTCATTGGTTCTTAATTAGCTAGGGGCGTTGCCTAATGTCCAAGTCAGCGTAGAAGTGTAAGTTCCAGCTGAGTTACCAGCAGGTACTAACAGGGAAACGTCCGTCTTGGCATAAGCACTCGTAAACTTACCGATTCCTTCATTGGCAACGGCGCCTAAAATCATTTGGTTAGATTCGTTCACCGTTACGTCGGGTGCGGTTGGGTTCTTAGAAGCGTTGGCTTCATCATCAGCCGTCACACTGGCATTCTTGAATGTTAATGCGGCGCCCCGTAATTCCTGACTGCCATTTAAAAACTTGGAGCCCGCGACTTGAACACTCCAGCCATCCGTATTACCGGGGTTAGTCACCTTCACACTACCTGTGACCGCGTCTGCAGTCTTGGTTTGCGTCGTGTTATCGATTGTAACCGTTCCCATATCCAAGGCTGGGGCTTCATCTAACGTAATGTCCTTGTTATTTTCATCTTGTTCCAACTTCACTTGTGCTTCAGTCGTTTTATCAGCTGCTTGCCCAACGAGTGGTAAGCCTGCCATAAGTGTCATGCCTGCAACAAGTGTTCCAATATATTTTTTCATTTTGGTTGCTCCTTTATTGTTTGACGGTTGCGCCACCAGATTAGAATTAAGAATATTAACAAACTTAGTCCGCAGACCCCGATAACGAGTAGAATCCACTGCTGTACTTCATTCATCTGCGGTAAGATTCCTTGTAGCGGTCCTTTGACGGGATTGCCAGTCACACCTGAATTAGAAGTGACCGTTAAATGGTAAGTTCCAGTTTGGGTATCAGCCAGCACCGGAATGCTAATAAGTTGGCTGAGCCCGATTATTAATCCGCCAGATTGCCATTTGATACGACCACTCCTTTCCAGTAATTGACTGACGTTTGATTAATCTAATTAACTCTTGGTACTAATAGTGAATCGTTGTGAGTAACCCTATCAGCAACGAAAATATATCATGGTATTGGAATCGCTGTCAATTAATGTTGCCCCTTAATCATTGATTAAAAGTGCCTTTTTAACGGACCTCTGAGCCGTTTCTAATATTATGACGAATACAAATATTTTGATATAAACTACTGCAATCAGTTTAACATCAAGCTTTTCAGCCTGCCATTTATGGTCAAATAATCGCTAGTAGTTACCCGCCTTAACTAAATAAGTCATCAACATTATATTGTTGTTAGACTTTAATGAGAAGTAACATTAGGTAAAAGTTCTGATATTTATAACTATTGAACTGCTATATCAATTTGGAATAGTCCCGCAACGCTACGCCGTTTGTTTAACTTATCTTCAATTTATAAACTGATGTAATCGATTTAATAACCCTAATTTTATTTAATTTCCAAATGCAACTAATTGTGCTCAATTAAAATCCAATTTCAAAACAGTAAAGTCCCTTTGAGCAAACGATTTTAGCCGTTCAATTATATTTACCAAATCACTAATCCGGCTATGGTATACTTGAAATACTTATTTCTAACCAGAAAGGCGGCCTCGATTTTGCCCGCTGAGAAAACATTTCAAGATGATCAAGTTATTGAAAAAATTATGTCTTTATTTTGGCAACAAGGCTACTACCACACGTCGATGGATGAAATCGTCGCGACTAGTGGGGTCAAAAAGCAAAGTCTCTATAATGCCATTGGTGACAAGCATACGCTCTACCTCCGCGCGCTAAGTCGCTACCATCAACAAACGCTCACAAGCTGTACGCAAGCGATGCAACAGCTCGAACAAAGTGGCGCTGATGCGTTGACGGTGCTCAGCATGCTGTTTAGCCGTGATTTAACTAACGCTGACCAGCCAGCTGGTGATCTGATGGCCAACGCGGTCGCTGAATTCGGGACGACTGATACGGATGTCCAGCAAGCCGTTGATTGGTTCTATAATGATTACTTGACCTTGATGTCAGCCGTCATCTTAAAGGGTCAAGCGAGTCAGCAGATTATCAACACGCCCTCCAGCACTGCCCTTGCCCAGGCCTTACTCGAAGCCCGGATTGGCCTCCAAACTCGTCTTCGTCAGGGCGCTCACCCAGATATTACGCTGCGTGAACAAGCTTGGCGCCAATTTTTAGCGCGTTAATAACTGCGCCTACTAAAAACACAGCCTTTATCCGATGAATGGGAAAGCTGTGTTTTTTAGTAGTTACGTTTTTATCCTATTGATTGCTGTTAATCATTCATGGCCAGTAAACTGAACATTATCAGACATATTTCTGAACCAACCAATTTTGCGCGGCGCTAGTCAGCTGGCTACCATAGTGCTGGCGCAGTTGTTGGGCACCGGCGTAATGGTCGAAGTCAAAGGGGCTCGTCAGCGTTTCACTAGCTAGTAACGCCTTGGCAAACCGTAGATCGTCGACCGTGATCTGCTGGCGATAAGCGAGGTCTTCTTCCGCCGAGACGCGTTGCCACTGGTCGTGAAGAATTGCGGCCGCACGCTGATAACGGCGGTCATGTGTCAATAATGATTGCATATCATCTGGATTAAGTGGCTGAGCCATCGGGATCATCTCCTAAATTCAAATTAACGACCTGGCCAACGACGGGGTGAATCGATAACTTGTCAGTTGGCCGCGCCAATAACCAAATGACATTGGTAAAATGATGCGCGTCAATCTGAGCCTCACCCCGACCGTCCGTCAAGATGAGCGCCAGCGTTGTCGCAGCCGTTTGATGATGCCGGGCCAAGTCGTCAAAAATCGGCTGGTAGGCCGTTCCCCCACCACCATGGCGAGCAAACCGCACCTGTTGTGGAAAACTGACCTGATACGTTTGACCTGGTTGGACGATCGCATCAAACGGTTTGATCGTAATCGTTGCCGTTAACAGTTGTGTCAACGTGGCGGCCTGGGCCAACAACTGGCGTAATAAGGCATCACTGATGGACCCCGACTGGTCAACGTAGACTTGTAAATCCAAACGAGTATCACTGATCTGACCGGGCAATTCCATGCGAGCAGGTTGGCGCCGATTAAAGCGGGCGTGTGAGGCCTTCTTGCCACTCGGAATTTGGCCTAATCCTCGGACTAATAATTGCCGCCAGTCGATTTGTGCCGGCTGACTAAGGACATCCAATTGTGCGGCGACGTGGCCCGCAACCAAGCCCCGACCGGCTTCAGTCGTTTGTTGCCACGCGTCTTTGGCTAGTTGGCGCAGGCGTGATTGCGCCAGATTAGGGTTCGTCAACTGGCCGCTTGCCGACCATTGACGAGTATCATCAATGGCGCCAGTAGCTGGCAGCGACTCCCGGCCCGTACTTGGTTGGCGGTGTTGCGGCCCTTGTGGTGTGGATTGAGTCGTCTGGCCCGCATTCGGCCGTTCTGGATCGGTTGACTGTTGTTGGCGCAATAATCGTAAATAAGTCCCCGAATCCGCGTGTTGCGGTAACGTGATGGGCACCTGCGCCTGCATCTGGGCAAGCGAAATCGCCGTTGCGGGCAACCCGCTCACATACTGATTCACGGCCAAATCCGTCGCTAACGTCACGAGTCGTTGTTGCGTGGCGACTTGATTGCGGTAACGCAATGGATGCTGCCATACCACGTGCAACGCGACGTGTTTGAGGCCGGCTTGTAATTGGTCGAACCGGGTAAACGTCTGAGCTAAGGCTTGCGGGGCATACTGTAAGAGGAGCTGATTGTTCACCCAACTTAAGGCAAACGGCGCGGTCAACTCAGTATTCAGTTGCCGGGGCAAGCGCGTCAGCAATTCGCCATAAAACTGGTCCGTCGCCAATAACTCAATGATGGCACGACTGAGCATTGTCGCAGCTTCCTGCGCCGGATGGGTTGACGCGGTCGTCAACATCGTTTGGCGCCAATTGGCATATTCCGCGGCGTTATTCAGCATCGCCCGCACCCCCTTCTATTGATTCGACCAACTCGCGACTTGTTGCAAATATTGATATAGTGCCGTGACGTACGGACTTTGTTTGGCAACGTTGGCCGTATAGAGCTGTTTTAGTAACTCACGCTGATGGCCAATCTGTTGGACCAGGGCGAACTGACCATCCTGGCTGAGCGTTTGCAATAATTGCATAAACCGTCCGGCGTTGTGGTCATCAGTCAACGGATAAGTCGCCGTCAGCTGCAAACAACTCGCCAGCACCGTACTCTTTTGCAGCTCGCTCATCGCGGTGAACTGTTTCAAGACTGGGGCAGGGACCACGGCACCGACGGGTTGGGCCTCGTACAGCATCGCCGGCGTCACGTGAATGGCTTGCTGCTCGATAAATTGATAGAAGGCCAGCCCCAGTGTCGCGCCGACATCACCTTGAAAAATATCGAGTGCGACGAGCGTTTGTTGGTCATCCGGCAACTGTTCGAGTTCATATAGGTTGGCTGAGACACGTTCCCAGGCACGGGGCGTCGCCGTTAAGTCCGCCTGCACATCCGTTTGGTTGAGGCGGGTCACATCTTCACTAATAAACTGTTGGACGAGCGGATGAATATTGGGCCGCTGATGCTGTTCATCAGAACGTTGCGCCCAAGCTAGCCAGTCCGCTGGGTCCGCGCGCATCACTAAACGGACGGTCCGGTCTTTGATGGCCGCGTCCCCCGCAACGACGCCGTACGTGCTCTGTTCGAAGCCGGTCATACTGGCATCGGGATTTTCGGCAAGGATCAGTTGGACCTGTTCAGGCAACCGTAACGAATTGATCGTACGTTGTAAAACGAGGTTCATCAATTCACTTTGAACTGCCTGCGTCCCACGGTTAAACTCGTCGAGCAGCCATAAGATTGGCTGTTGCGGATGGGCTTCGGCGTATTGAATGATTTCAATCAGCGTGTGAGAATAGCCAAATTGGACATCCGCCAATTGACCATAGTGTTGCGTCTGAATAAACGAGTCACTCGTTAGCGGCGGCACTGGAATCGCTAAATCGCCCTTTTCAGAAAGACTGACGACCGTCGTAAATAGTTTTGCCCCAAGCTTTCGCGCCACATCCGCGACGAGCGCTGATTTACCAATGCCCGCTTCACCGACAATGTTGGGCACGTTGCCCGCCTTTAACACCACCGGAACTGCCGTTAACAATGCTTGATACGATAACGCCATGAATTCAACCTTCCTTTACTGTTTCACGTGAAACAAACTGAATGATTTTCATTAATGCTAGCAACTACTGTCGTTACTATTATAGAACAGAATCGTATTTTTGATTTGGCTAGCTGTTCGTTTGTCGACTTCTGGAACTGGGTCACAGCTACTGCTTTTAAACTGAGAAATTGGCGCGTTCTAAGTATCTTGCATGCCGAATATCAACCGTTACAGCACGTTAGGTCAGTGTCTCATCATACTGACCAGTGGTAATTATCGCTGGCAAACAACAAATTTTTCATATGCGGGTTTTGAAATCCGCTGAAAACTTCTCAAAATCCCATGACATCAAGGCAAAGGATATAACCAGCTAATAAATATAATTATCAAAAACTTACGGCAAGTTGCCATTAATTGAGCAAAAAGCCTCGTTTTAGCCGATAGTTATTGTAAAATAGGTTAGGTTAGCAATTATTCCAAAAGGGAGTGTGCAAATATGCGCAAGTATCTCGCCGAATTTCTCGGCACGTTTATGTTAGTGTTCTTAGGGACCGCGACCGTTGTGATCGCCAAGGGTGACGTCCTCGCCATCGGATTAGCCTTTGGGTTGGCCATCACCGTCTCCGCCTATGCCTTTGGTGGTATTTCAGGTGGCCACTTCAACCCGGCTGTAACGACCGCGATGTTGATCAATCGCCGAATCGATGCCGCCGACGCGGTCGGTTACATCATCGCCCAAATTATTGGGGCAATCGTCGCTTCCGCAGCTGTTAAGTCCTTCGTCAGCGCGTTAGGCTTATCCGCAACGTCACTCGGACAAACTGATTTTCCAAAAATCGGTAGTGGGATGGCCTTCTTCGTTGAAGCACTCGTTACCTTCTTGTTCTTACTGGTGATTTTGAACGTCACCAGCAACGACCATGGTAACGCGGACTTCGCCGGTTTGACGATTGGTGTAACGTTGGCCTTCCTGATCATCGTTGCCCTCAACTTGACCGGTGGGTCTTTGAACCCTGCCCGTTCAATTGGTCCCGCAATCTTCGCCGGTGGTAGCGCCTTATCACACCTATGGGTCTACATCTTAGCACCAGAAGTTGGTGCCATCTTAGCTGCCTTTTGTGCCCGCGTCATGGGTTCAGAAGACTAAGCCATTTAATTGACCGATAACGACTGTGCGGCCATGATTTCGTCATTGAAATCATGGCCGCACTTTTTTAGTTTTAATTTTTATCGGCTGAAACACTGGTTTACCATAATGACGTCATAACTGCCTGCCATTGAGCCCATCCACAAGCAAGGCCGACTTAGACCGCATTCGGCTCTAAACTTGCCTATTTCCGCCGCCAATGGGTATACCACGAGTGCAGCGTCCCAATCAGCAGGCCGATAATCACGACGACCGCCGACACATAACCGAAAATCCCGATGTTCGTGATCCAGCTATTATCCGGATGACTCTGGACGAGTAACGAGGACCCGACGATCAGTGCGGCTAAAATCACTGAGAGCACGATTTTATTGACCATTGAATCGATACGGTCAATGAATAGCTTGCGGTGTGAAAACACCAAGTTAACGCGGGTCTGTCCGTTTTCAAAGGTATCCAAAGCCGACAGCAGGCGCGACGGGATCTTGGGCGCATCCCGTAAGCTCTGCAGACTGGCCAACAAACCGTCCTCTAGCTCATTGCGTAGATTAAAGTTTTCGCGAATGTACTTGCGGGCAAATGGGCGGGCCACATCCATCATCGACAAGGTCGGGTCTAAGGTTTCAACGATGCCTTCAATCGTCCCAAAGGCCTTGCCTAGCATCGTGACTGCTGGATTCATCTGAATGTTATTGCTCCGGCAAACCTTGACCATCTCAAATAACAACCCTTGAAAGTCAATGTCGCCCAAACCCGAATTATAATATTGGCTCAAAAACGGCGCGAGCTCACTGAAGAAGGCTTCCTCATCAACTGCGCCAGTTCGATTGGAAATGGCCAAAATCGCCTTTCCGACTTGATGGGTGTCCTCCGTCGTGACGGCCACGACCACATTCGCAATCCCCGCCATCAGTGCCGGGCTGATTTCGCCCATCATGCCAAAGTCTAAATAGACTAGGCGATACGGCGGTAGTTGGCGTTTACCAAGCTTACCGACGCGCTGTGGGACCGTGTCATTGTACCCGATATCGCTCGGCTGCAGCTCGCGTAACAAGATGTTACCAGGATGCGGGTCCGCATGGAAGAAACCATCTTGGAACACTTGCTTGAGAAAGTTCTGGACGAGCACATTCGCTAGATAGCGGCGCTCTTCATCGTATTGATGATCACCCGCTTCATCTGCGGCCAGGACCTTAGCCATGAAATGTTGAATCGTCGTGCCTGACATGTACTGATTGACCAGAACTTTTTGCGTGCTGTACTTGCCGTAGACGCGCGGCACGCGAATGATATCATCACCGTCATTCAACCGGTAAAAGCGTGAGCCGTTTTTGACCTCAATGCTCGTATCCAGTTCGTTAAACAGCGACCGCTTGATTTCCGCCACCATTTCCTGCATGTCGACAACCGACGATTCCGTAATGTAGCGCAACAGTGGTAAGGCCCGTTCGAACAGCGAAATATCTAGTGCCACTTCGGCATCGATGCCCGGGTGCTGGACCTTGACCACCACTTTTTGACCATTCAGTAAGGTCGCGTGATGGGTCTGCCCCATTGATGCGGATGCAAACGGCTGCTCATCGAATTGGGCGAACATTTCATCGATTGGCTTACCCGTCTGCCGCTCAATCGTTTGTTGGACGACGTCGAAATCGTCGGCGCGAACATTATTCTGCAATTTTTTGAATTCATTGGCGAACTCCGGCTTAACGATATCCGTTCGTGACGACAGAATCTGCCCGATTTTAATAAAAGTGGGTCCCAGTTCTTCGAATGCCGCGCGAACCTGGTCAGGATTCTTCTGACGAGCCAGATTACTCAGCACATTGTACTTGCGCAACACACTCACGATCGTCCGGAAACGCGTGTGGCGGTTCTGATTCACTTGCCATTGCGGCTTCTGTTCGTCACTAGTCGTCATCGGCGGTTCCTCCTCACAAATTACTTGATAGTGCTATTATCCAACTTTCCAGCCGATTCCGCACCTGCTAACGTGTTTTTTTCACAAAAAATTAGCGCACATTGATTATCGGTGGTCATTAATCAATTTTAAAACGCTATCCACTAGTTTGTAGCGAATAGCGTTTCAGTATTTAAGCTTCATTGGGGACTTGGTGGGCCTTCAGCCACTCCGCTAACGCCACCATCACTTCATCCGTGTCGGGGTTGGTCGTGACGTCCAGAATCAGCGCCACAGCTTCATCATCGGTATAACTCAATTGAATGCCATTCGCGTACAAAAATATAATGCCGCTGAAGAACGCGGTCCGTTTATTACCATCCACAAAGATATGCTTCTTCGTTATTTTCTGAATCATAAACGCGGCCTTGATCCAGATATTAGGATACAATTCCTTGCCAAACAAGACCTGTTGCGGTTGTTCAATCACAATTTCAAGCCCCTGCGAATACTGAACACCGCCATATTTCTTATCGGCACGCTTGATAATATCTTGGTTAAGGTCAATGAGGAATTGCTTATTTAGGTATCTCATAAGTCCTCCAGTCGTTTCAATAAGTCGCCGTGTTGGTCCAGAATATGGTCGGCCATCGCTAACAGGTCGGTCTGCTCATCCGCTACCTTGCGAAATGTGATTTCCCGGCCGTCAGGGGAAACAATTTTTTCAAAACTAGTCTCACTCGTGGCGTTTAGCGCTTCCCGGTCTTTTTTAGACACCCGGAAAGCAAATGAATTGCCGTTCTTGAACATTTTGATGTGATCTGAATTGTTTTCGCTCATCGATAATCCTCCTCGTATTTTCGTGTGTACATTATAGCATGTTGTACACACATTCTTATTTTTATGTCACTGACCACGCCCTGTACGTTGAAGTTACTAACTTAGCGACAACTGCCAATAACGCCTGATAATCTGAGGTTCTAATGTGCCAATCAGCGGCGCCAATCGCGTCTCTCCAGCCCTCCCAGCCCACAATCCGCGACCCGTCAGTATCCCTAAGACATTTTCCAATCAATTTTCAAAAAAAGATTGACAAATAATCTTCACGGTTGTAAGTTAGAACCACATTAAAAAACGGTTAACAAACACGTTGACGAACAAAGTAAATTTCCTGGCAGTGTTTAGAGAGTGTCAGCTTGGTGA
Organism: Lactiplantibacillus sp. 30.2.29; assembly: GCF_018991255.1. Classification (NCBI taxonomy): domain Bacteria; kingdom Bacillati; phylum Bacillota; class Bacilli; order Lactobacillales; family Lactobacillaceae; genus Lactiplantibacillus; species Lactiplantibacillus sp. 30.2.29. The sequence goes on from NZ_JAGYGU010000026.1 coordinate 15,002, forward strand.
AATGACATCACGACTAGCTAATTGAAAATCAGTTCTGAGTGGCAGTGACGAGCGTCTCGTTAGTTGCTGTTGGTTGCTCCCATTATTGAGCCCGGGTATCGCAAGTGGCCGGTCACTTGCCGTACCTTCTGAGGTGTCCGTAGCAATGCGGTCACAAAGCTAAGGTGGTAACACGTGTAAAAACGTCCTGGTTTCTGAGTCTAACTCAGATATCAGGGCGTTTTTTGGTTAATCGCAACTTTTTAAAGGCGTCATGACGAGCAATCGTTGACCCGAATACACAAAGGAGTGCTGATTTTATGCTAAATCGTATCCAAAAACGCAACTTGACCAAACGTGATTATGTCACTTTAAGCTCAATGATTTTTGCCCTATTCTTCGGGGCTGGTAACCTGATTTTTCCGCTACATCTCGGCCAATTAGCTGGTTCACACTGGGGCATGGCTGCCGTGGGCTTTCTCGTAACGGCCGTTTTATTACCGTTACTCTCCGTTCTAGCCGTTTGTGTCACTAAATCAAAAGGCGTCTACGATATCGGTCGGCCTCTCGGTGCAACTTTTGCGGTCGTCTTCATGGTCCTGATTCACTTCACGATTGGGCCCTTCTTCGGGACACCGCGGACGGCCACCGTTTCGTTCACCGTTGGATTAGCGCCATTCTTCCCAGCCAAGTACCAATCACTGGCACTCCTGCTGTTCTCAGCCGCATTCTTCGGTCTGGCTTACTACCTCTCCGTTGAGCAAAGCAAGATCATGGCCCGCGTCGGCAAATTATTAAATCCATTATTCTTATTATTGCTCGTGGTAATCTTCGCCGTCGCCTTTAGTAGTCCCTTAGCACATGCTGGCAGCACGACTGCCACCGCAGCTTACCAGAGTGCCGGGTTCACCAACGGTTTCTTGCAAGGTTACAACACGATGGACGCCCTGGCTGGTCTCGCACTCGGGGTCACCATCGTCACGGCCGTTAACTTTATGGGCCAAACGGATCCCAACAAGGCTGCCTGGGTGACTGCCCGCGCCGGCTTCTTCTCAATGGCGTTTGAAGGGTTGATCTACGTCTTATTGATCTTATTAGGCGCACAATCCCTCGGTCGTTTCAAATTATCAGATAATGGTGGCGTCGCTTTTGACCAAATCGTCAATCATTACATGGGGACAGTCGGGCAGGCCGTATTAGCCGTCTTGATCGTCACGACCTGTTTGACGACCGCCATTGGTTTAGTCGCCGCCTTTGCCCAAGACTTCCATAAACATTTCGGTTTCTTGAGCTACAAAGCTTGGTTACGCATCACCTGCCTCGCCTCATTCTTGACGGCGAACGTCGGACTCAATCAAATCATCGCCTGGTCCACACCCGTCTTGATGTTCCTGTACCCACTCGCGATGGCCTTGATCTTCTTATCCATCCTGTCGCCGCTCTTCCATAAGTCACGCGTCGTTTACGTCTGGGTCGTCGTCTTCACCGTTGTTCCCGCCGTCTTCGACATGGTCGCAGCGTTTCCAGCAGTCGTTAGCCAAAGTGCCTTTGGTCAAGCCATGGCACACGTCCAAAGCTACTTGCCACTAGCCAGCAGCGGAATGGACTGGCTCGTACCTGCACTAGTCGGCGCCGTCTTCGGGACCGTTCATTACCTCGTCACGCGGCAAAATCAGGCCAGCATGGGTATGGAATTGCCGGTTAAACATTAGATTTAGTTGCGATTGATAATTGCAACTGCGCCTTTAAACTAACTTTGGTGCGATATTTGATGAAATCCTTTTAAATATGAAATGAGCCCTGTCAGCGTTTGCCGGCAGGGCTCATTTGGGGTGTAGGGGTTATTTTGGTTCTGGTTTGAGGGTAACTTTCATCGCTGACTGTCCATGTTGAATCGTTGTTGGCCAGTCATCTGTCCGAGCTGTGATTCGCCCAGGTTGCGTGAAGAAAGTGACGACGACATCATCATAGCCATGTTGCTTGATCAGGTCACAATCAAAAGTCATCAGTAGATCCCCCGCATGCACAACTTGACCGTCTTGGTAATAAGTCGTAAAGCCAGCGCCACGAAGGTTGACCGTCCCTAAGCCGACATGAATAATCGTTTCAAGTCCGGCGTCAGAAACAATTCCGAGTGTGTGTTTCGTCGAGAACGTGAACCGAATCGTCCCGTCAAACGGTGCGTATAGCCGGCCATCATTTGGTTGAATGGCAAAACCAACGCCTGGTAAGCCTTGACCTTGATTCCCGTTTTTGACCGCTTCAAGCATCATCGGTTGACCACTGACAGGTGCTAATACTTTCGTTGTCAGTGCATCGTCAACGGTTGCGACCGTCGCTGGTGCATCCGCGACTTCACCAGTTGCGAGCTTCGTCTGCAGTTCTTCGACGATTTCAGCGTGTTTTTTCTCCGTAATCGTTACTTTGAACATGAAGACGAGTAATGACAAAATCGCACAAGCCAATGGTAAGTAGAAGGCCAGTAATTCAAACGTGTGGATGTTGCTGGCGGTCATATCAGCGGCAGTGGCGCTGCCAGTCATCCCGGCAACTAAGGCAATCGCACCCACGATCCCGTTGGAAAAGGCACCCGTGATCTTGTCGAGCATTGGCCGTACAGCTAAGACAACGGCTTCATTCCGGTTACCATTCTTCAATTGTCCGTATTCGATGGCATCCGTCATCGATAATACCGTGACGAGTTGGGCAAAATTGATGTTGAAGAGGACCAACCCAATAATCAATAACGTCAAATTAGTATGGGCCACGATAAAGATAATGTAAGCCAAAATCATTGAGCATTGGCCGAGTGCAAACAGGACTTTCCGTGGAATGAACCGGTTCAAGATTGGGTATAGTGGCGAGGTAACAAAGCCAATCACCGTTGCAACGGCACCAGCAATCCAGAATTCGCCGGGCTTCCCAATCACAAATTTAAAGAGGTAGAACAAGACACCGTTAGTCGTCACATAAGCTAAAGAATAGAACAGATAGCCGAGACTGACCCACATGATCTGATCGTTTTTAATGATTCCCATGAAGACGCCTTTGATCGTCGTCTTCTGCTTAGCGGCTTCTCGAATTGCATTGTGTTTTTCACTCGTTCCAAAAGCCACACATAACGCTGACAGGATCGCCACAATCCCGACAATAATAGCAAACGCTAACCAACCTTGAGGACCCTGAGTATGCTTTCCTGTCGCCATAAAGGTAAAGTAAGTCGTAATCGGTACGACGACCATCGTCAGGCCGTTCCACCCGATCGTCCCAGTAAAACTACCTAATGCGGTATAAATCCCACGGGCGTGACTGTCTTCACTGATTGCGGGAACCATGCCCCAATATGAAACGTCAGTTAATGAGTAAAAAACATCTAGAATAATAAATAAAATTACGAAAACAATAGCAAATAGAATCCAATTAACTTTGGCTAAGCCAAAAATACCTGAAAAGATCACGACTAATAAGACTGAACTAACAATACTCCCAATCACTTGCCACGGCGTAAATTTGCCCCAGCGCGTCTCGGTATTATCAACAATATTCCCAAGAATCGGGTCGACGACGACTTCCGCTAACCGAATCACAACGACTAATCCGGTAATTAGCCCAATCAGTCGATTGGCGATGGCCGGTGCAACCCCGCTAAACATCCCGCTGGTCACGAACACGATAAAGTACGTACTTAACGCGCCATAAAAGGCCGAATGACCGAGATTACCAAGTCCAAACGCCACGCCTTCGTTGATTTGGCGCCATGACAGCTTCTTCTTCGTCACTGGTTGTTGTTCCACATTTTGTTCCATTAGTTTCACCCCGTTTATTTATTTTGGCATCGTGTAAACTTGAACACCGTAACCGGCTAGTGCTTGTTCTCCCTGTATCGATTGGTCACTGAATACAGCGTGTAACGGTTGAGCCAACGTCACAGTGGTCTGCTGGTGACTAAAATTAATCACGAAATAATAGCGCTCCGTTGCATTCTCGCGAACTTGAATCGCGACTTTTGGCGTTGCTTTGGTGATTGGTAAGCTTGGCTTGAGTTCAAGTTGAATCGCCAATTGTTCATAGAAGGCCGCCAAAAAGTCAGTATCTGTTCGAGCCGCAAGATAGTATGCGCTTCCATTTTCAAGCGTGTTTTTAGTCACTGCGGGTGTGCCGGCATAGAAATCCTTTTGGTAAGTGCCCAGCGTCTCGGCCGTCGTCGTCTCAATCACATCACAGTAATCATTGATTTGATAAGCTTGATGATAGGCCGTTAATGCATTGTGCTGTTGCGGATATAACGTATCCGTTTCTTGTACCTTGAGGCCATAGGTTGCTTGTAAATCGGCTAACCCATCACCCTGGTAGGCCAAGAAATCACGGTCAACAACGCCTGTGATATAGGTGCTGACTAAGTGTCCACCCTGTTCAACATAGGCCTTTAGTTTGGCCGCAAATTCCGCACTCATCATAAAGTGCATCGGGTCGATGATGAGGTCATATGCGGATAGATCATCAGTCGTTGCGAGGATTTCGACTGGAATGTCATGTTCCCAGAAATATTGATAATGTTCCTGAATCGTCCGCCAATATTGCTTGGTCTCATTGGCATAATTGCGCGCATCATCCAGGGCCCACATGTTATCGTAATCGAAAACGATGCCGACTTTCGCCCTCGAACGCGTCGTTGCGTGCGCCGCTTGTAGCTGTTGCAAATCTTGCCCCACTTGTTGGACATCCTTGAAGGCCCGAGTCTTAGTTCCCCGACGATTGGTAACGACTGCCCCGTGAAACATTTCAGAAGCTCCCAATGATTGGTGCAGTTGGAAATATAAGACGGAGTCCGCGCCATGGGCAATCTGTTGCAAGCTGCCCATTTCGTGCATGCCAGGACGTTTGGCCCGGTTGTACGGATGCCAATTGACTTGCGATGGCGTGCTTTCCATAATTAGGTAGTTATCATGCTTGAGGCTCCGCATCGTATCATTCATCAAAGCAGTCTTCATAGCTAAGTGCGCGGTGCTTTCATAGCCATTGCTCCAGTTCGGATAAGAATCCCAGCTAACAATATCGACATGCTTAGCAAATTTTTGATAGTCCAAGTCGTAGAAGACGTGTGACTCGGATGGATTGCCACCCATAAAGTTGGCCGTAACTGGTACGTTCGGTGTGAGCTCACGTAGCGGTTGGATTTCCGATTCAAAGAAATCAATCGTCTGGTCAGTCACAAACCGGCGCCAATCCAGATTTAAGCCCATCACCCCAGTATCTCCTAATGGTGACGGTGCTTGGACCTGATCCCAGCTCGTATAATCATGACTCCAAAAGTCATTCCAATAAGCGTGATTCAAATGGTCTAAGGTCTGATACTTTTGTTGAATCCACTGACGAAAGGCTGCCTGACACAAGTCACAGTAGCAAGCACCACCGTATTCGTTGGAGATATGCCACAATAACAAGCTCGGTCGCTTACCATATCGTTCGGCTAGCTTCCGATTGATGGCTTGCACCTTTTCACGATAAATGGGAGAGGTAAAACAATGGTTATGGCGCTCACCAAATTGATTCCGTTGGCCCTGTTCATTGACCCGCAACACTTCTGGATACTTTTCAGCCAACCAACGTGGCCGGGCACCGCTTGGCGTTGACAGGATAATCTTGGTTCCTTGCGCTTCAGCTTGATCAAAGATTTCATCCAGCCAACTGAAGTCATAATGCCCCTCAGAAGGCTCTAACTTATCCCAAGCAAAAATACCCAACGTTACCGTATTAATTTTGGCTTGCTTAAATGCTTTAAAATCTTGTTTGATGACGCCGGGTTGGTCCAGCCATTGATCTGGATTGTAATCACCACCATGTAAAAATTCAGTGGTCTTGATTGGATTGGTCATTTGCAACGCACCCTCACTTTTCTGTCTAATCAATTTATCTTTAACAGCTCTTATGATAAGCGCTTTCATTGCCGAATGTAACCCGTTTTACTAAAATAATTACTAAATATGAGTAAACAAGATTTACGTTTCGTTTATTAGTGTTACTGCTTTTATTTTCGCGAATGAAAGCGTATTATTACTGTGAAGGTATTTCAATTAGTAACCAATTGTTTATTAATCCACATTGAGAGGGGTGTGTTTCAATGCCAACTATTCGTGAAATTGCCGCTAAGGCTGGCTACTCACCAGCGACTGTCTCGCGGCTATTAAATAACGACCCGACATTTTCAATCTCAGATCACGCGCGTCAAAAGATTCTCCAGACGGCTCAAAACTTAAATTATCAGCAGCCGAACACGACTCACGGCCTGACTTACCAGGTTGCGGTCATTTTTGCGGTGCAGCCGAAACAAGAATTAGAAGATATTTATTTCAGCAATCTCCGGCAAGGGCTAGTGGAACATGGTAAACAGGCTAATCTGGACCTGACTTTTTATCCTGACATTGATCACATCCCCGCCGATATCGATGGGGTCATGGCGGTCGGTGAATTCGACACCCCAACCCTCAAGCACTTGCGGCAACTGACGCCTCACCGGATCTTTGTCGATTCCAACCCGGATCCGCGACATTTCAATTCGGTTCAACCAAATCTGCAAGCCATCACTGAGTACGCGATCGACCAATTAATCGCTGCCGGCAAGACACCAATTGGGCTCATTAACGGTGGTTATTGGAGTAAGGATCAACAAGTCACCCATCATCAAGACCCACGACAAAAGTACTTTGAAAGTCGCTTGCGTGAATTGCAGCTCTTCGACGAACGATTTATGTTCGTTGGTGGCTCTTTTTCAGTTGCCAGTGGCTATCAACTAGGTCAGCAGGTCGTCCAATCGTTGTCCAGACAGGCACTCCCTAAAGGATTCCTAATCGGTTCAGACCCCCTAGCAGTCGGTGTCTTACAGGCTTTCAATGAAAACAAGATTACCGTTCCCGCTGACACATCGATCATCAGCATCAACGATATCGACATTGCCCGCTACGTCTCACCGCCATTGACCACTTTTCATATTGATACGGATGACATCGCGGCACAGGCAATTGCGACACTTAAAGATACCATCATCTTTGATCGTCCTCAGAAACGGATGGTCTTAGTCGATGCGAAATTAGTCTATCGTAAGAGTTTTCTAAAGCCGAGCACTGATTAAATTTGTAAAATACCACCAAAAAAAGACATTTTTGACAAACAGTTTGGCGGCCTTTCGCACGAACTGGTGTTAAAAATGTCTTTTATTAATGCTTAAGTAAATCTAATCTTGCTTTGCGATTGCACTATTTTCTGTTTATCCGATTGGCAACGGACTAGTTACTAATTTCTTTAATAGCTATCGCCAAACCACTGGCCCGCCTATTGTGCCTCCGCCTGCGGATAAGTAATCAGATTACCACTTTCAAAAGCTGGTAGGCCTTTAACGGCACGATACATCGCCCGTTCGATTTGTTGCAGGCCGCCACCATTGGCAATGGCCATTTTGAGGTCATATTGTTTGACCGCCTTGCTCAATGCTTTGGAAGTCGCATGCTTATTTTGGTTTTGGACCATGACCACAATATCTGTTTGGCTGAGTTGTTGATTGTAGAAGCTGGCGCTGTTGCTATGTTTGAAGGCGTCAATCAGTAGTGCATGACCGTTGTGTTCATCAATCAACTGGGTGATCTGCTGCTGCCGGGTGTTGGCGTCACCCATGACAACGGCGACCGTTTGAGCTTTTAAATCAAAGGCTAACGTTTGAATTGGTTCGGCCGGACCGGTAGAAGTGGTCGACTTGACCCGTTTTTCAGGTCGATTCGCCTGTGCGCCCAGGGGCCGATGACTATGATGGACATAGCGAACGACTGGTTTGTCAGGCTGCTCATTAAACCAAGCGAGGTCGACTAACTGGCCATCATTGATCCGTTGGCGCAAGGCGTCGCGACCTGAAATTTTAAACGTCTCAACGGCGGGATTAACACTCGCTAATGGGGTGCCTTGGTAATTTTGGGTAATCTGATAAGTATCATCAAATGAGTTGTAGTTTACAACGTAGAGCGGGGCCACGGTAATTAAATTTGGAACCTCCGCGTGACTCAAGATTTTTTCAATATAGGGATGATTCTTGCCTCTTTGCATTGTTCCGACTTGAACCCAATCACCATTTTGAATTTCTAATTGTCTAGCTAGGATTTCATCGTAATAGTAATGCGGTGCTTTGTCATTATCTGGATCAATTAAATCAAACCCTTTTAGTCGCCGTCTAACTTGCATTACGGTATGGTTAGGTTCATCTGGAGATGGTTTAGTTGATTGAGTGACCAACTCAGTCGTTGTTTTTTCAGTCGTCGATTCCTCAGTTGCTGGCTTCTCAGTATTTGTCTTCTCAATTGTTGGCCGATCCGTATTCAGTGTCGCTTCATTTTTAACGGCCGGCTCCGGTCTTGACTGTGTGGGTGCTTCTGAATGGGTATCTTCTTTATTTTCTGTCTGTTCTAGTGGTGTCTCGGATGCGGCTAATTTTAAAATTTCTTGAATGGTCACAGCGCCGCTTGCTAAGCCATCGTCAGTCGGTTGAATCATGGCTAGTGTTTTTTCAATGGCCATTCGATAATCACGATATTTCTGCATATATTATCCTCCTCGTCTGGCTGATTTAAAATTTAGTTTGGTACGCTCTATTATCAATGAAACAGCACTACTTTACCAGTGTCGACAAAAATTACCCTTCCAACACCGCCAAAAACACCTGGCCCATCAGTGCCGCATCATCCGCCACTGAAGCGCGCATATAAGCAGCTTGTTGTTCCTGAGTATAATTGATCTCGAAGCCATGTTGCCGCGCTAAAACGGCCGTGAATAGCCGGGGCGTCCGCCCATTACCTTCGCGGAACGGATGAAACATGTTGATTTCAGTCACGAGACTGCCTAACGCCTGGGCGATTTTTTCACGGTCGTCGGGCAATTGTGCATAATCGTCGAGTTGGCGCTGAATATCTAATTCGGCATTGCCGAACAAGGCAACAGGATGAAAAAACGTGACGACCCCGTCCATCGTTTTGTTGAAATCAACTTCGCGATAGTGGCCGGCCCAATCGTAAATTTGATCCAGTAAATAAGCATTGATTAGCTTCATTTCTTCAATCTTACGTCCGGTCAACTGCTGACCATTGGGCAACCTGTATTGATTTTGAATCAAGGCTTGTTGCTGTTGCGTGCTTATCTTGTACTCGATTTTCTGTAACGTTGCCGCGTTGGTTATTCCCAACAAATTACGCAATGTGCCATTTGGTTGAAGGTAGTCCGCCCAGACTTTTCTCATTCAGCTTTACGTTCGGCGGAGGCTTGAATTGCTGCTAGCATCTCTTGTGCACTGATTGGCCCTTCCTCATAAAAACGACTCGCATCCTCAATATCTCGCTTCGTTGGTTCAAAGCCCTCATACATATTACTGATAATGGCATTAAGAGTTGCCCGATACTCCTTGCGATTCCGAAATGGCACGTCCATAATCGTCAGCTTTTGATCATCGTGTTCTAGATACATAATTTGATCGTCCTCCTTGAATTGTGTCAATGCAGGAAAAACTGCATCATCCGCTGCCAAAATTTGAATCAAGCGCACCGCGGCGCCACTTGGTTGATAGTCTGCTTGTTCCCAGTGTTGCACCGTTCGAACTGATGTGTTGAGTAGCTTCGCCAGTTGGGCTTGACTAATTCGGTAATGTTGCCGAATTTGTTTGAGCGTTGCCGCTGTCGATTTCATTTCCATCACCTCACCACTATTATACCCTTCAAGGGTAGATCCGTCCTGTTTACGAACTTGCGCCACCCCAGCACACCACTCATAACAAGCAAGCCATATTATTTAGATACGCAATTCATTGGTGCTGCCATTTTTTAAATCGAATAAAATCTAGTTCATTGTCGATGTTTAACGATTGGCACAAAAAGCCACTAAAGATTAGTGACTTTGCGGCCATTTCAATGGTTCATTTCATCAACTTGCCTTGAGACGTTTTTTTCCATCAGAATAAATTCATATTCCGAATTATTAGAAGCAACCATCTCAGTACCAACTTTCACATAACCGGCCTTAATATAGACCTTGATGGCTCGTTCATTGAACGCCACCACTGATAAAACTAATGTTTGATACTTCTGATGTTGCAAAACAAAATATTCAATCAACTTCAGAAACGATAACCCGAACCCCTGACCTGTTAGATCAGGCTTAAGCCCCAACCCGATTTCTGCCTTTCGTGCTGATAACGGCTCAATACAAAAGTAGTCGGTCAACTCATCATCATTGACAACCTGAAAATAGCGGTCTCCTCTTAAGTCTGGCGAGATAATTTCTTCAAAATCCTCGGGGTCTTCGGTCATATCATAAAATGAATAGACGCCCTCATAATGCCAATCATTGGCGATTGCTTCTGCATTATGCTGAGAAAGCGTCTCAATCTTCATATTTTTGAACTGTTCCATTCATCATCACCTCATTGAAATTGTGCCCTTCAACAGTAGCACTGTTCGACTTACAAGTTTTCTCTCCTGAACACATCAACCATCGTAAACAGGGCCTTCTTAATTTATAGATACGCAATTCATCCGCGCTAACCATTTTTTAATCGAATAACATTAATCTCATTTTCCAAACTGCAAATTGCAACATTTAAAGGCCGAGGTCTTGCGCCGTCTCTGGCCAACTCATCATTTTAAAATGATTCTTCTTCCATTCCTGTTAAGCGTGATCAGCAGCCTGTACGTCGACCCAATCCGCCAATTTCTTAGTAACTGCTTGCTATTTATTGATATAATGCGCTGCCGTATACGCACTCAATAACGTCTCAGTGGTTTCCATCAAAATGAATGGTAATATCCTGTGTCATCGTCAATCGGTCCGTCTTTCTCGTTTAGCAGTTCAACATTTACCCACCAGCCAACACTAACTGTTCCCCGGATTTCTGCTTAACAGATTTCACACTTAGTAGCGTCATTATACCAGTCCCTGTCCCCTAATACTGCATGATGAACTTTAACGTTAAGATTCTTTATATTAACGTTCCTTGAACGTATTAACAGTCTGCCACCAATTCAAGCCAGTTGCTACTGCCAACGAGCAAAAATGAAATTAGCGCTCCCGAAAACAGCACCGAATTAAGCGCCCATACTACGGCATCCGCTATTCGGAATAATAAAATTAATAACATTAAAACTAAACCATCCTGAGCCGCTCTGCAATCCGCAGTACAGCTCAGGATGTTTTTCGTTATTTCGTACTCTCCCGTTCCACCAGTGTCGTTCCCAGTTCGATTCGTTGGGCCGCTTGGTGGGCGTCTTGGAATCGGCTGACTAACAGATCAACGGCGGTCTTGCCCATCAGTTCGGTCTCAACGTTGACCGAGCTGATTTCAGGGTATACGTATTCCGCCAACGAGGTGTTGTTGAAGCTAAACAGTTTGACGCGTCCAGGAACGGCAATTTTGGCTTGCTGCAAGGCTTTCAAAGCCCCCGCCGCCATTGGGTCATTCGCCACGAAAAAAGCGTGTGGCAAACGCGGCCCTAGCGCAGCAATCGCCCGTTTCATCGTTACATAGCCAGACTGACTCGTGTAGTCGCCAGCCAAGACATACTCAGGATGATAGGCATGGCGGCGCTCTAACGCTTGCTTGAAGCTTTGTTGGCGCTGATTTGGAATCTCAACTTGTTGATCCGTCGACCACTCCTGACCATAGATCATGCCAATATCTTGAATCCCGCGCCGCCAGAAATAGTCGACGACCCGACTCGTGGCAAACGTGAAGTCCGTGACGACGCTACTGAAGCCCTGCGCAAACTGGTCATCGTCCACAAACACGAGTTGCGGGGTCAATTCACTCAACTGACGCACTTGCGTCGGGCTAAACTTTCCCACCGCAATCACCGCATCGATATCATCACCGACCTGATCCAATTTGTTTTGAAAAATGCTCGTGGTGGTGAAACCGTAGACCTGGGCTTGACGTTCAATTCCTTTGCGAATCGCTAAGTAATACAAATCATCGTGCTCCTGCGTCTTGGAATACCACTGAATCACCGCAATATTCTTACGCATCATCGTTTTAACGTCTCGCCGTTTGCGCTTGCTATAACGTAGCTCTGCGGCGATGGCAAACACCCGTTGGCGCGTCTGGTCGCTCACAGATAGCGTGCGATCATAATTCAACACTCGCGAGACCGTTGCCAGCGAGACATCCGCCCGGTTGGCAATATCTTTTAACGTGACGGCCATCGTCTCGCCTCCTTCTAATGACAAACGTGGGGTCGCGGGGGACTGGCACCACTGACCAATGATGATTGGCCAGTGACATAGCAACACCCCGTTGCCCCACGTTTTATTTGCTTAATTTACAATTTAGTCTTTGAGTGTCGCAATGAACCGGTCAAACGCTGCTTCGCCTTGATCGTCCCACTTGAAGACGCCGGCATCTGCCAGCACGCGGGCAAAGACATTGCCGACTGCTTTGTCGATCACCGTGGTGACATTATCAGCAGTAATCGTGTTATCAGCCTTCAATTGGTCGGCCCATGCTTGATGCATTGGAACCATTTCATTTGGTTGATCCAACAAATATTTGCCCACTTCGGCCAATTCCGTCTTAAGACGTGCTGGTAAAATAGCACGGCCCATGACTTCGATCAAACCGATATTTTCCTTCTTGATATGTTGCACATCCTGATGTGGATGGAAGATACCATCAGGAAATTCAGCGGACGTCTGGTTATCGCGTAGCACGATGTCTAGGACGTAATCGTCGCCAACTTTACGGGCGATGGGTGTCGTCGTGTGATGGCGAGTACCATCCGTATAGGCACGGACGTCCACGCTTTCGTCTGAGTAGTTCATCCACGTGTCATGAATCTTGACAGCGGCATCCGTCAACGCCAAGACGTCCGGACTGGATAACCGAATCGTCGACATTGGCCACTTAACGATGCCCGCTTTGACGCCGGCGATCCCTAAGTCGATCGACCGCGCGATTGGCGCCTTCATCATTGGAAAGTCGTGCCGACCACCTTGATAGTGTTCGTGTGACAACATCGAACCACCAACGATCGGCAAGTCCGCATTACTGCCCACAAAGTAATGTGGAAATTGACGAACGATTTCGAGTAAGTTCGTGAACGTTTGCCGGTTGATGACCATTGGCCGGTGTTCTTGATCCAAGAAGATCGAATGTTCATTGAAATAGGCATATGGAGAGTATTGGAAGCCCCATGTGTCCCCACCTAATGTCAACCGCACGATGCGGTGATTGCTCCGTGCTGGATAACCTAAGCGACCTAAGTAGCCTTCGTTTTGCATACATAACTGACACAGTGGATAACTATCTTGTGGTTGATTCCGCGCGGCCGCAATCGCTTTGGGATCCTTTTCAGGCTTCGAGAGATTGATGGTGATTTCTAGGTCACCGAAGGCCGTTTTAGCTGGGAAGACCACGTTTTTGGCAATCGCCCGCGTCTTGATGTAGTCGTTGGCTTTGCTCAAATTAAAGAAGTAATCCGTCGCCGCTTTGGGACTGTCTTGATACTTGTCCCAGAAACGTTGGTTGAGGACTGATGGCAACGGTGTCACTAAGTCCATCAACTGGTCAGCCAAGATATCGCGATCCGACTGGGACGCTTCGATCTTGCCATTTTGGATCGCCGTTTCGACCAACGCATCCGTCAAACTCGTTAACTGGTCATCCGCCGCAGCGACTGGTTCGCCTTCACCAACGAGTCCTAAGACCCGATTGTGCACGTAAATGCGGTCCATCGCGGTATATTGTGATGGTGAGGCAATCACAGCATCAACAAATTGATCTAAACTCGTCATTAGTTCTGGCCTCCCCGATCGTCATAGCCAGCTGGATGACTTTCTTTCCAAGTCCAAGCCGTCTTAATAATTTCCTTGACGTCATCATACTGTGGCTTCCAGCCCAAGACCTTCCGCGCTTTATCACTAGCGGCAACCAAGGTACTTGGGTCACCCGCACGCCGCGGTGCCATGACGGCTGGAATTGGCTTCCCAGTCACTTCACGCGCAGCATCCAGCATTTGTTTGTTAGAAAAGCCAGTTGAAGAACCGAGGTTGAACGCATCACTGTCATGACCTTGATTGAGATATTCGAGTGCCAAGATATGGGCGTCTGCTAAATCGACCACGTGAACGTAATCGCGCACATTCGTCCCATCAGGCGTTGGATAGTCATCACCGAAGATCTGTAATTGATCCCGTTCGCCAGCAGCGACTTGTAAAATAATCGGAACCAAGTGCGTTTCTGGGGCGTGGTCTTCACCGATACTGCCATCTGGTTTAGCGCCAGCCACGTTAAAGTAACGAAGCGCCACGAACTTGATACCGTATGCTAAGTCGGACCAATGCATGATTTTTTCCATCGCCAATTTACTTTCACCATAAGGGTTGGTTGGCACTTGGGGATCAGATTCCTTGATTGGCACTTGTTTAGGTTCGCCGTACGTTGCCGCCGTTGAACTGAAGACGATCCGCTTAACGTCGTGTTTGGCCATAACTTCCAACAACTTGACCATGCCGGCCGTATTGTTGTCAAAATACTTGAGCGGATCCTTCATCGATTCTGGGACCACTGAGAATGCGGCGAAATGAATGACACCTTCAACGTTTTCTTGGTCAAATACGGTATTCATGAACGCCGTATCCCGCACATCACCTTCATAAAATCGAGCTTGATCGTTGACCGCTGCTCGGTGCCCAGTGACCAGGTTGTCAACAACCGCCACATCGTACCCTTTTGCAATCAACCGATCAACCGCGTGTGAACCGATGTAACCGGCACCACCTAAAACTAAAACTGCCATTCTAATTCCTCCTCAAATTTCTCAATGCATATAACTGATTTAAATCATGATGCTGTTAACGTTCATTTTTTGATGATTAACGCTCATCTTCTAAATTAACGTTCACTTTTTAGTAATTAACGCTCATCTTCTGATTAACGTTAACTTTCTGACGATTAACGCTCATCTTCTAAATTAACGTTCACTTTTTGGCGATTAACGCGCATCTTCTAAATTAACGTTAACTTTCTAACGATTAACGTCCCAATCGTCGCGATTAAAGTTCCTTAGGGCCGTCAGCGATTTCTGCGATGTAGAAGTCAGCGTCGTAGCCGATCGTGTCGCGGTAAACTTTGCCGACGTTAGCTTTGAAATCATCGACCTTATCCTTGTCAACGATGGCAATGCCACAGCCACCAAAGCCGGCACCAGTCATCCGCGCACCTAATACGCCAGGTTGTTTCCAAGCCGTTTCAGCTAAGGTGTCCAATTCTTTCCCAGTTACTTCGTAGTCAAAGTGTAATGAAACGTGTGAAGCCGTTACTAATTCGCCAAAGGTAGTTAAATCATCATCAGCTAACGCCTTAGTTGCGCGAATCGCACGTTGGTTTTCGAAGACTGCGTGACGAGCGCGTTTGATCAAGGTTTCGTCATTGATGAGGTAAGCTGCTTCATCGAATTGGTCGTTGGTCAAATCGCCGAGAGACTTGATGTCCAACTTAGTTTGTAAGCGCCGCAGTGCTTCTTCACATTCTGAGCGACGTTCGTTGTACTTGGAATCTGCTAATTCACGGCGTTTATTCGTGTTCATGATGACGATGACGTTGTTACCAAGCTTAACTGGCGCATAGGAATAGTCCATCGTGTTGGTATCTAGTAAAATTGCTTGATCTTTTTTACCCATTCCAACGGCAAATTGGTCCATGATCCCGGAGTTAACGCCCACGTAGTTGTTTTCACACTTTTGGCCAATCTTAACTAAGTCTAATTGGCTGATATTGAGGTCAAAACCAGTGTTCAACATGATACCGGTCAATAATTCGATTGAAGCGGATGAAGACAGGCCGGCGCCATCTGGCATGTTGCCATGAACGTAGAAGTCGAACCCGTGATCGAATTTGACCCCAGTCTTGGCGATTTCATTCATCATCCCTTTAGGATAGTTCGTCCAACCAGCGGCTTTATCATAGGCTAAATCATTAACGTCGAAAGTCACGATGCCCGCATCTGGAATGTTTGCGGAATACATCCGAGCCGTCGTATCCGTCCGTGGTGCGTAGACCCCGTATGTCCCAATCGTAATCGCACATGGGAAGACGTGACCGCCGTTGTAATCAGTATGTTCACCGATCAAGTTAATCCGACCAGGTGAGAAGAAGACCCGTTCTGGTGTGGTATCAAAGGCTTCGGTAAACTCCTGTTTTAAGTCGCTAGTTTTCATGAAAAATCCCTCCGTAAATAGTTTTACTAAAATTTTATTAACTTGACTATAATGCTTTTAGCGGTCGCTGTCAATACCTTAACAATCCTTTTATAGCAAAAATGGTAACGCTTTACCTTTTTATCTGAATCTAGGCTTTATTTCCGATTTATTCCGATGTTATTGTCCCGTTACCATCAATTGATTTAGTTAAATTTTAACTAAAATATCGTGTACAAATACCCCACAATGTTTTATCATCATAGTTGTAAGCGTTTTTATTAACGATTTTGAAAGGAGCTTCCTCATGCAAGCTAATCTTCAATGGTTAGACGACCCGGAAGTGTTCCGGGTTAACCAATTACCTGCGCATAGTGACCATCACTATTATCACGACGCAGCTGAAATCAAAACTGGCAGTCGTTTCGTTAAGTCCTTAAATGGTGCTTGGCGCTTCAACTTTGCCAAGACACCGGCCGAACGCCCCGTTGACTTCTATCAACCGGACTTTGATGCGAGTGACTTCGACACGATTCAAGTCCCCGGCCACATCGAACTCGCCGGGTACGGTCAGATTCAATACATCAATACGCTCTATCCGTGGGAAGGTAAAATTTACCGGCGCCCACCATACACCCTGAATCAGGATCAGTTAACGCCTGGCCTATTCAGTGATGCTGACGACAACACTGTCGGCTCATACCTTAAAACATTCGATTTAGACGATACCTTCAAAGGGCAACGGGTCATCATTCAATTCCAAGGGGTTGAAGAAGCCCTATACGTTTGGTTGAATGGTCACTTTGTCGGTTACGCCGAAGATAGTTTTACACCATCTGAATTCGACTTAACCCCCTACATCCAAGACACCGACAACGTCTTGGCCGTTCGGGTCTACAAACGAAGCACGGCATCCTTTATCGAAGACCAAGATATGTTCCGCTTTTCCGGGATTTTCCGCAACGTCAATTTATTGGCTGAACCTGCCACTCACCTCAACGACTTGGATCTGCGTCCAACCGTCAACGATGATTTTGAAAGCGGTGTCTTGAATGTCACCACTAAGCTGACTGGCGATGCGGCCACTTTGGCACTCACCGTTAAGGATCAGGACGGTCAAGTTGTTGCAACGCAAACCCAAACGGGCAGTGACACCGTGAAATTTGACGCAATGGCTTTTGACCAAGTTCAGCTCTGGTCACCAGCTTCACCGTATCTCTATCAATTACTGATTGAAGTTTACGATGCTAATCACGAGCTTTTAGAAGTCGTTCCTTACAAGTTTGGCTTCCGGACCGTTGAACTCCGTGACGACAAGGTCATTTACGTCAACAATCAACGACTGGTCATCAACGGCGTCAACCGACACGAATGGAATGCGCATACTGGTCGGGTGATTACGATGGCCGATATGAAGGCTGATATCCAGACGATGTTAGCGAATAACATCAACGCTGATCGGACTTGCCACTACCCAGACCAATTGCCATGGTATCAACTCTGTGATGAAGCTGGCATCTATTTAATGGCTGAAAACAACTTGGAATCACACGGTTCTTGGCAAAAGATGGGCGCAATCGAACCGTCCTACAACGTCCCTGGCGACAATCCACACTGGCTTGAAGCCGTGGTGGACCGGGCCCGTTCGAATTACGAATGGTTCAAGAATCACCCATCCATCATTTTCTGGTCACTCGGTAACGAATCATTCGCTGGCGAAGACATTGCCGCAATGCAAGTCTTCTACAAGCAACACGACGATTCACGACTCGTTCATTACGAAGGTGTGGTGCACACGCCTGAACTAAAAGACCGGATTTCAGATGTCGAAAGTCGGATGTACGAAAAGCCGGACGAGATCGCCGCTTATTTGGACGACAATCCGGCCAAGCCATTCCTCGATTGCGAATATATGCATGATATGGGGAATTCACTCGGTGGCATGAAGTCTTACAACGATTTGATTGATAAATACCCAATGTATCAAGGCGGCTTTATCTGGGACTTTATCGACCAAGCCCTGTTCGTTCATGATCCAGTCACTGACCAAGACGTCCTTCGTTACGGTGGCGACTTCGATGAACGCCATTCTGACTATGAATTTTCCGGTGACGGCTTAATGTTTGCCGACCGGTCGCCAAAACCAGCAATGCAAGAGGTGAAATATTACTATGGCTTACACAAATAATCAGTTACACGTTATTTACGGTGATGGCAGCTTAGGCCTGGCCGGCGATAACTTCCACTACCTATTCAGTTACGAGCGCGGTGGTCTCGAATCACTACTCGTCAACGGCAAGGAATGGCTTTATCGGACGCCGACACCAGTCTTCTGGCGCGCAACCACCGACAATGATCACGGGAGCGGTTTTTCGACTAAATCAGCGCAGTGGTACGCGGCTGACAAATTCTCAACCTGCCAAGACATTCAATTGACGGTTGATGACCAAGCCATCACGCCATTACCGATCGCACCGCTCAACAATCGCTACACCGACCATGAAACGGCAACGAAAGTCTCCTTGGCTTATCAATTCGTGACGACGACCGTTCCTAGCACGACGGTCACAGTCACCTACACCGTGACGGCCGATGGTCAGATCAACGTGGCGACGCACTATGCTGGCAAAGCTGGCTTACCGGAGTTACCAGCATTCGGGTTGCGGTTCATCATGCCAACGACCGCAAACGGCTTCGATTACACCGGACTATCAGGCGAAACCTATCCTGACCGTTTAGCCGGCGCTAGTCATGGCCAGTTCCACGTTGACAGTCTACCCGTCACCCCTTATCTGGTGCCACAAGAATGCGGCATGCACATGCAGACGGAAGAAGTCACGGTGACGCGGTCAACGACGCAAAACAACGCTGACCATAGCAGCGAACCCTTCAGCCTGACGTTCAGTCAAGTTGACGTACCCTTCGCCTTCAGTTGCTTACCTTATACCGCCGCAGAACTGGAAAACGCCACTCATATGGAAGAACTACCGTTAGCTCGGCGGACCGTCCTCTCGATTTTCGGTGCCGTTCGTGGTGTCGGTGGGATCGACAGTTGGGGAACCGACGTCGAATCCCAGTACCACATTCCAGCTGATCAGGATATCGATTTCAGCTTCAATATCCATTTTTAAAATTGGCTGATGATACCGAATGTAATAGCTAGCTCGCCTTGCTATGACAACTAAATCAGGGTACTAAAATGGCAGTCATTTTCGATAATGGCTGCCATTTTTGCGTTGTTTAGGATGGGCTAGCTGGAATGCTCCGCTAGCTAAAAATGGCCATTTACAGGGATTAACTGCCTGTAAATGACCATTTTATTTTGAAATTTTTTACTGACCTACCTCACGACCAACAAGCAGCCAGATTAGGAATTATTCGTCCAGCCGTCATGCCGTCCGTGCAAATCCATCATGCACACACTAATCTTTTGCCCGGAAGTAGTGAATCTGAGCAGTGAAATCGCTGGTCTGAACTGGCGTCGTGTAGAGTCCCAGTTGCATGAGTTCATCCCCGCCATAAGTGCGCTGGCTGTCGGCTTCAACGTAAGTCTGTTCAGGATCCAGTCCCGCCATCTTAGTAATATGGGGTTCTGGCTGAACGGCGCCTAAAATCACAAAGGTGAACAACAAGGCTTCACGTTGATCGTGACTGACAAATTGCCAAGCCACGGTATTGGAGTCGAATGGACTTTCAAGACGATAGAACGTGCCGTATTGGATCAAATCACGGTGTTGCTTGTAGAACGCCACTTGTTCCTTAACGGCAGCCTTATCCGCATCACTCAACTGGGCCGCATCCAATTCATAGCCCAGTGTGCCGCTCATTGCGACCGCACTCCGCATCTTCATCGAGGTCGACCGACCTAATAATTCGTCAGGACTCGTCCCGACGTGCGCCGTAATCGCAGAGATGGGGTAAACTAACGAAGTCCCGTATTGAATCTTCAAGCGTTCGATGGGGTCATTGTTATCTGATGGCCAGCTTTGTGGCATGTAGTACATTAGCCCGGCATCGAAACGCCCACCCCCACCGGAGCAACCTTCAAACAAAATCTGTGGATAGCGTTTCGTCAAACGCTCCATCAGGTCATAAACGCCCAGAATAAAGCGGTGACTGGTCTCACCTTCATGTTCAGAAGCGCTATGCGGCGAATAGACTTCCGTCAGGTTCCGGTTCATGTCCCACTTGATATAATCGATTGGCACTTTATCCAGCACCGCGGTCATCTGTTCAAACAAGTTGTCAACGACTGCCGGTTGGCTAAAATCAAGAACATATTCGTTCCGTGACAAGGTCCGGCCACGATCAGGGACGCCTAAGACCCAGTCGGGATGTTGCCGATAGAGGGTCGAGTCCGCCGAAATATTTTCCGGTTCGAACCACAGACCAAAACGCATCCCCTTATCATGGGTCCGTTTGCTAATATCAGCTAAGCCCGCCGGTAATTTCTCCCGGTTGACGAACCAGTCGCCCAGTGAGCTGTTATCATCATTCCGATGACCGAACCAGCCATCATCCAACACAAACATTTCGATTCCCAACGGTGCGGCCGCATCCAAAATGCTCTGAATCTTATCCGCATCGAAGTCAAAGTAGGTCGCTTCCCAGTTATTGATCAGGATCGGCCGTGGTTCGTGCTTGTAACGGCTCCGTGCGACGCGTTCCCGCAATAAGTCGTGATAGACTTGCGACATGCCGTTCAAGCCGGTCGTTGAATAAACCATCGCCACTTCTGGCGTCTGGAAACTGTCACCAGCCGCTAATTGCCAATCAAAGTTATATTCGTTGATGCCGACCGTCAGACGGGTCTGACCGATTGGGTCCCGTTCCAGACTGAATTGGTGGTTACCAGAATAAATCAACAAGGCCCCGAGTACGTTGCCCCGAAATTCGTTCGTATCTGGATCAGCGAGTGCCACAAACGGGTTCATATGATGAGAACTGGCACCCCGGCGGCTTTCAAACTGAGTGAGGCCGCGATGAAGCCGTTCACGACTCATTTGACGCTCACGCGCGTAACTACCAGGCAACGAGATGGCGTCCAGTGGCTGCGTTGGCAGGTCCATCTGCATTGAAGCAACTTTCTCCAAATCAACGGGTTGCTCACTATGATTGATGATACGGACACTGCGCGTGATGACGGGCCGATCACGATAGATGGTGTATGCCAGTTCCGCGGTCACCCCTAACGTCGCGTCACGCATCGTCACGATCAACGTTTGAGCTTCATCTTCCGCTTCAACGTACGTCTGTGGCAAGCCTTTCAAATCGGGTTTACCCGCTTCCAGCCGACAATCTTGGTACCGAAAGTCCACGGTCCGGGCCCCATTTGCGGCGCGAATAATCGCAGCTGGTTGGCGGTAGTCACCGGTGTTGTTGCCACCATATTCCTGTGGGAGATCATCCTTCGAATACGTCCGGTCCGTGGTGTTCGGCAAATTGCCTGAAAATCCCCGGTCAATTCGCGGATACTGGCGTTCGCCGTGATAACCACGGACCCGCGGGCCAAAGTACAAGTGTGCGAGGACCCCACCCGTTTCAACGCCTAAGATATACGAAATCTGATCGTTATGCAGATGAAAGACCAGGTGCTGTTCGTCAATATTAATCAAAGTTTGCTGCAACGTCACTGCCATATCAAATACTTCCTTTCACGATTCCCTACGACTACTGAAAAAAAGAGCTATTAATGGCTCGCGTCATTAATAGCTCTTCTCATCAAGAAACTATGCTTGATCCGGTAAGCCGACATTCGATAACTGTAAAATATCTTCATCATCATGGATGGTGGTTCCTGAAGTCTTCAGGTACTTAAATTCAGGCATATCTTTATAGTTCGTAATAACGACCATCACGGTATCATCCAGGCCAGCTTTTTCAATTGCTGGTTGCCAGAATTCAATCAATTCTTGGCCTTGTGTGACATGATCACCCTTTTCGACGTACTGAACAAAGCCAGTCCCGCGCATCTTGACCGTGCCAATCCCGATATGAATCAGCGTCAAAATACCGGTGTCAGAACGTAGCCCAATCGCATGCCGAGTTGGGAAGGTGGCAACAACTTCACCATCAAATGGGGCTAAAACGCGACCATCAGTTGGTTTGATTGCAAAGCCTTTACCCATGCTACCGTTAGCGAAAGTTTCGTCAGCGACTTCATCTAAACTGATCAATTGACCAGCAACTGGATCTTGATAAACAGTCGTCTTAGTATCAGCTTCGGCTTCAACTTCGGCAGGTGTTTCATCAGTTTCCAAGTGAGTTGACCAAGTCTTTTCAAGTTCATCAACGATTTCAGCATGCATCTTTTCGTCCAATTTGACCTTCTTGAAGAAGATGAACGTCCCAATCAGGATCATGGCAGCTGGAACCCCAAACATCATTAATTTGAAGATGGCTTGTCCGTGAGCAGTCACGTCGCCGGCAGTTGCACCAGCAGTCATCCCAGCCCAAACGGCAGTTAAACCAACGACCCCGTTAGAAATCGCGCCACCTAATTTATCAAGCAATGGCCGAACGGATAAGGTCAAAGATTCGTCACGGTGACCGAACTTCAATTGACCATATTCAACGGAATCACTCAAGACCATCAAAACAACTAAGAAAATCAATGGTTGTGGAATGTAGAACAGAACAGCGGCAGCCAAGATCATTGGTAATGATTGACCAGCAAAAGCAAACATGATCAATGAAATCATCATGATAACGATGGCTAAGAAGAACACTTTCCGCCGGCTAAATTTCTTAGCTAATGGTGGGAAGGCCAATACGGCAAAGATCCCGATAACGGCGTTCAAAGAGCCAAGCATCGTGAATTTCGATGCATCACCTAAAATGTAGGTGAAGTAGTAAAGTTCAAGTGAGTTAGTGATGGCGATCCCTGCCGTATAAATCCCATACATCAGTGATAACCACATTAATTGATCATTCCGTGCCAACACTTTGAAGACTTCTTTGAAAGTCGTCTTTTCAGTGTTCTTACGTAATTCAGAATCATTTTCCTTAGTTCCTAATGCAACGACTAAGGCAGAAATCAAGGCGATGGCGGCAATGATAATCCCAAAGGCCATCCAACCACGATTATCACCCTGACCACTGTTAGATTTAACAGAGAACATCAGAACGATTGGCATAACGATAACCCCAACAATGTTGGCACCAATGTTAGAACCAACCCGGGCGTATGTGGCCGTCTTTTCACGTTCAGCTGAGTCAAATGAGATCGCTGGGATCATTGACCAGAAACCCACGTCTTTAAATGAATAGAAGATATCCATCGTGATGTATAAAATTGCAAAAATAATTAAATATAAAATTGGGTTTGACGTGTTCAAGCCGCCTAAACTCGTGAATAACAGTGCTAGAACGACGGAACCGATAATCCCACCAACCACGATCCATGGCTTAAAGTGGCCCCAACGTGAATTGGTGTTATCGATGGCGTTCCCAATCAGTGGGTCAATTGCTAGTTCCACGAACCGCAAGCCCGCAATAATCATGGTGATCCATGCAATCATTTGTGTCCCTTGTGCCCCACTGCTCTTATCGAATAAGTGGGAGGTCACAAACATAATAAAGTATGTCGATAACGTTGCGTAGAAGGCATCATGCCCGAACGCCCCGAATGAATAAGCAAGTCGTGATGTTATCTTCCGACCTTTGCTCTGCTTTTGTTCTGCATCCATAATCTCGCCTCACATCTTTCTTGAATAATTTACATGTTTAAATGTAATCGTTTTCAAGGACATTGTCAATGATTTTTAGTAAAATTTGCTTAATTGTTTTAGTAATCACCTGATAGTATCAATTTTAATGCTCAGCCAATACCAACTAAATCCCGTGAAATATTGGAATTTTTATCACTTGTTTAGTCCAATTCGCTGACTGGCAATTAAATTTACCAATTAGTCATCAGGGCCGTGCTGGCAAGCGAGCATTACGGCTTTAAACAACGTTTACCACTTGATAAACTAGTCACTCACGCATGCAAAAAAGCGCCCCCGACGATTGAGGGCGCTCGTGATTTCACACAAGGAGTTAATTCTAGTTCAAGCGTTCGTATTGGTAACGAATCGTGTGGGTCACTGGTTGACCAGGACGTAAGACGATGTCGCCAAAATCAGGATGATTAATGGCATCTGGCAAGGTTTGCGCTTCAGTTGCTAACGCGTTGTATTCATGCGCGTCTTGCTTGTCTGGATCGAATGGGTTCGCCGTGAAAATAATCAGACTATTCCGGTCAGAGTAAAGTTTCACTTGGCGTTTACCCGCAGTATCACCGACGATTGCGATTGGTTCCGTGGCACTCGGCGTTACTTCATAAGCATCATCGAATTCGATGCCACCATTTTCAGCTTTCAATTGGGCTAACGCCTTTTCGACTGGTTGAATTTGGTTAAAGTCATAGGCCGTGCCCTTAACTGCCAACTTCTTGCCAGTTGGGACCTTTTCATTATTGAATTCGAGATGAGCAGCACTGGTAATTTGAAGTTGTTGTTGTGCTAAGCTCGTCCGGTCATCAGTCGTATTCCAGTAAACGTGGTTCGTTGGGTTGAAGAGCGTTGCGGCGTCAGTATCACCAGTAAAGGCAATCGAGACTTGGTCTTGATTATCTAAGGTAAACTTGATTTTAACGTCCATATTTCCCGGGTAATTATCGTCAGTTGACTTGATATGCTTGGATAATGTCACGCTGACACTATCATCATCCTGGCTAAATTCACCATCGAAATTCAAGGTATTAAAACCATGATTACCACCGTGAAGTGAATGAGTCTGTTCATTCATATCGACATTGTAATCCTGACCGTCGATCTTGAACTTGGCGCCACCGATCCGACCAGCGACCCGGCCGATTGATTGGCAAAGGCAGAAGCCGACCCGTTGATAATCGGCCATATTGTCGAGGCCCCAGATCAGGGGATGCTCGACGCCATCTTCGTTAACGACAAATTCTTGCCAAGTCCCGCCATAACTCAAGACTGAGATCCGCGTCTGCTTGTCATTAACTAATGTATAACGCATGACATCTTGGCCATCGAGTTGATCAAATACTGTTTTTTTAGTTTCCAAAACATGCCACCTCCGTGTTATTTAAACCGCTTTCATTTAGTAGTATACCAGACTTTTCATCTGATGAGTAAAAGTTTTACTTAAAAAGACGTGAGCCGATAATTCGGCTCACGTCTCACTTCTGATTATTTAGTGCTTGCACGTTCAACTAGATTGGTCCCTAATTCCACGCGTTGCGTCGTTGTTCGCCCAGCTAAACGGCTCATCACCAGGCTCACGGCAGTCGCTCCCATGAGCTCGGTATCCACGTTCACCGCACTCAACTCAGGATAGACAAAGGTCGCTAACGACGTGTTATTAAAACTAAATAGCTTGACCCGTTCTGGAACCTGAATCCCACTAGCTTGCAAGGCCTTCAGTGCACCGGCCGCCATCGGGTCATTAGCAACAAAGAACGCGCCTGGCAATTGGTCACCCAGACTTCGAATCGCCTTTTGCATCATTTTAAAACCAGACTCACTGGTGTAGTCGCCCTTAAAGACAAACTTGGGATCAAAGGCGTGCCGGCGCTCCATCGCGGCCCGAAAGCCGAGCATTCGCCGGTCGACGACGGTCTGCTGATGGTCGGTCGTCATTTCTGAACCGTGAATAAAGCCAATGTGATGAAAGTTGCGTTGCCAGAAATAATCAACAACTTTTTCCGTTGCTAGCCGAAAATCGGTTATGACACTGTCAAAGCCGGCGTCAAACTGGTCGTCATCAACGAAGACCAAGTTGTCGGTCACCGCAGCGAGATCATCAACCTGAGTCGGACTGAATTTTCCGACCGCAATCACTGCATCCACGTCCGGGCCCAGTTCCTGCAAGTTATTTTGGAAAATCCGGGTAACTTCGAACTGATTATCCTGACCGCGCCGTTCAATTCCCATCCGCACTGACATATAGTACAAATCGTCTTGTTCCTTAGATTCGGAATACCACTGAACGATCGCGAGTCGTTTACG
Organism: Lactiplantibacillus sp. 30.2.29; assembly: GCF_018991255.1. Classification (NCBI taxonomy): domain Bacteria; kingdom Bacillati; phylum Bacillota; class Bacilli; order Lactobacillales; family Lactobacillaceae; genus Lactiplantibacillus; species Lactiplantibacillus sp. 30.2.29. The sequence goes on from NZ_JAGYGU010000026.1 coordinate 41,215, forward strand.
TGCGGTCGTAATAGTATGCCGCTTATTTTTAGAATATTGTAACGCTTCTGCGGCATCGAGGATGCGCTTCCGCGTGGTCTCACTGACTGACAGTGATTGATCCTTATTCAACACCCGCGATACCGTTGCCAACGATACCCCGGCTTTATTCGCAATATCTTTTAGCGTTGCCGCCATGGATTGGCCCCCTGATTCTATTTTTCTTATTCTACTGCTAAATTTTTAACTATTGTAAACATTTTACACTTATTTAGCGAATTATTTACTTAAATTGTAAGTGAAGCACGAAACTCATCCCTCACATAAATGTTATAATCCCTAACATGTCAAACTTTACCATGAATTCTTTAGTTTAGCGAACGAAAAATATTTTCAGGTAAATTAAGTCATCCACTTTTAGTACCAATGTTTATTTCATTTCTCGATTATTCCAATAACCTTCAATTTCTTCCAACGACTTCCCTTGTGTCTCAGGTACCATCTTCCAAACAAACAAAGCTGACAAGGCCGTAACTACCACATACAACATAAATGTCCATCCCTCACCAATATTTTGAGTTAAAATTGGGAAAGTATAGCTGAGTGTGAAATCACTTAACCATAGAACAACTGTACAGATTGACATCGCACGTCCTCGAATTTTAGACGGGAATATTTCAGAAATAAGGAGCCAAGTTACTGGCGCTAAGGATATTGCATATGATGCAATTGCCAGCAAAATAAATGTTAATGTGATAGCTGTTGACGCTCGAGTAAAGAAGCAAATTGCTACAACTAACAATCACAGTGACATGGCAAGTGAGCCCCAACCAAGTAATTTTTTGCGGCCAATTCGATCAACTAGTCCCAAAGAAACTACCGTAATCACCATGTTTATGACTCCAATTGATACCGTCGCCATAAACGCACCATTTTGACCAAAACCAGCACCTTTAAAGATTTCGGGTGCATAGTACATAATCGCGTTACTGCCAGAAAACTGTTGAAATAGCGCTAAGAGAACACCAATAATTAAGACTGGAAGCCACGTTTTATTAAACAGATCACTAAACTTCGTATCATCAACTGCTGTTTCAGCCTTTTGAATCTCTTCAAATTGTTGCTTAGCCACTAATTCGTTCGATTCTACTTTTTTTAATACTTTTAGTGCTTCGCCTTTTTTCCCATGCTGTGCCAACCAACGAGGACTTTCACCTGCTGGTATCAATGCAATAAGGAATAACGCAGACGGAATAACGCCTATCCCCATCATCCACCGCCAACCAGTAGACACGTTCCAAGCATTACCAGATCCTGAGGCAATTGCTGCATTAATAAAATAGACAATAAAGATTCCGATGGTAATTGCTAATTGATTTACTGAAACTAGCTTTCCTCGTACGTCAGCAGGCGCCATTTCAGCAATATACAGCGGTGTAATAAGCGACGTCAAGCCGATACCAACACCAGCCAACATTCGCCAAATAACCAAGACTAGATAACTACT
>NZ_JAGYGU010000027.1:0-42217 GCF_018991255.1 Lactiplantibacillus sp. 30.2.29
GGTTTACATCAGAGAGGAAGAGGTTACATGACAGTCACAGTCACGAATGGATTATTAAAGGCCCGCGGTGCTTGGGCAGAAACGGCACCCACAACTGAAGCGCAGCGGTTATTGATTTTGAATTTGATGCCGACGAAGTTATCGACTGAGCGGCAGTTCTTGCAACGACTCGCAGCGGGCGATACCGATGTTGAAGTGACGTTCATGTATCCCGCCAGTCACCGTTTCAAGAGTTTGCCACGGCAGGTTGTTGCCCAAAATTATGTCACTTTGGCGGATGTCGCTGATCAGTATTTTGACGGCTTGATTATTACGGGCGCGCCAGTCGAAACGATTGACTTTGAAGCGGTCGATTACTGGCAGGAATTTCTGACGATTACTGACTGGGCGCAAACTCACGTTGGTCAGACCTTGTATGAATGCTGGGCCGCACAAGCCGGGCTCTACGCACAGTTTGGTATCCAGAAACAACGGGTGGGTCACAAGGTGTTCGGAATTTATGCCGCCACCGCGACGGATGTGCAGTCGCCATTGATCAGCGGCTTGAGTGCGGGAGGCTTACTGAAAATGCCACAATCCCGCCACACTGAATTGGTGTTGCCCGCCAGTTCTCCAGCTGGACTACAAGTGGTCGCTGAGAATAACGAGGTGGGGCCACTGATCTTGACGGCGCCAGAACAACACGCGGTCTACGTTACCGGCCATCCGGAATACGAACAACAGACGTTAGCTGACGAATATTTCCGCGACCAGCGCAAACACTTACCAATTCAGTTACCTGAACATTATTTTGCCGATTCACAGCTGACCACGGTCGATTACAGTTGGCGAACTGCCAGCAATCGCTTTTATCAAAATTGGTTGGCAACTCTGAGTTTAACGAAAGTAGGTTATTAATTATGACAAACACGAATCCTGAAAATTATCACTTTGAAACGTTACAAGTCCATGCCGGTCAAACGGTTGACGAGACTGGTGCACGCGCCGTTCCGATTTATCAAACGACCTCATACGTCTTTAAGGACGCAAAGCAGGCGGCCGGACGGTTTGCCTTGACCGATGCCGGTAATATTTATACCCGGTTGACCAATCCAACGACGGACGTGGTCGACAAACGGGTCGCGGCACTGGAACACGGGACGGCCGGGGTAACGCTTGCGACCGGCTCAGCTGCAATCACCGCCGCTATTTTAAACATTGCACAACAGGGCGATGAAATCGTGGCCGCCAACACCTTGTACGGTGGGACTTATGACTTGTTCAGCGTGACTTTGAAAAAATTAGGGATTACGACCCATTTCGTTGACCCCGATGAACCCGCTAATTTTGAAGCGGCCATCAATGAACATACCAAAGCATTGTACGTTGAAAGCATTGGCAATCCGGGCATTAACTTAGTCGACTTTGAAGCGATTGGTAAAATCGCGCACGACCACGGTATTATTTTCATCGTTGATAATACCTTTGGCACACCCTATCTTGTGCGGCCGCTCGAACACGGCGCGGACGTGGTCGTCCATTCAGCAACCAAGTTTATTGGTGGTCACGGGACGACAATGGGTGGCGTCATCGTTGAAGGCGGTCAGTTCGACTGGCGTGCTAGTGGCAAGTATCCGGACTTCACGACGCCGGACCCTCAATATAACGGCTTAGTCTTCGCTGACTTGGGTGGAGGTGCCTTTACCACCAAGGTTCGCGCCGAAACTTTACGTGATACTGGGGCGACAATTAGTCCATTCAATTCATTCTTATTATTACAAGGCTTGGAATCACTCTCACTGCGGGTTGAACGTCACGTGGAAAATATCCGCAAAATCGTGGCCTTTTTGAAAGACCATCCCAAGGTCGCTTGGATCAACTATCCGGAACTTGAAGATAGTCCGTACCATGACCTAGCAACGAAGTATTTCCCACACGGGGTCGGTTCCATCTTCACGTTAGGCCTGACAGGTGGCGAAGCAGCGGGCAAGGCACTGATTGAACACTTACAATTGTTCTCACTACTGGCCAACGTTGCGGATGCCAAGTCTCTGATTATTCACCCAGCTTCGACGACTCACGCGCAATTAAATGAGCAAGAGTTACTGGCAGCGGGTGTGACTCCAGATTTGATTCGGATCTCAGTGGGCGTGGAAAATGCGGATGATTTGATCGCTGATTTAAAGCAGGCGTTGGCACAAGTTTAAGATGATCGCACGGTAGAAATGGAGGGCGTGTACAATGACAACAACAATTGAAGTGGGCATGTTAGGTTTAGGCACTGTGGGTAGCGGTGTCGTCGAACGATTGACCCAAGCAGCACGAAAAATCGAGCAGACGCAGGGGATTCGATTACACCTGGCAGCAGTTGCTGTGAATCATTTGAACGCGCCCCGTGCCGTTAAACTACCGATTGGGACGCGTTTGACGAATTCACTGACAAATGTGGTCTGTGACCAACGAATCCAACTGATCATCGAAGTCATGGGGACGGTCGCAACGGCCAAGTCCGCCATCAAAGCGGCGCTAAACCAGGGCAAGTCAGTCGTCACGGCTAACAAAGATTTGATTGCGACTGCTGGGGCAGAATTGACAGCCTTAGCGCGGCGCCAACATTGTGATTTATTTTATGAAGCGAGTGTCGCTGGTGGCATTCCAATTTTGCGGACTTTAACGGATAGTTACGCAACCGATAACATTCAGTCGGTTGACGGTATTATCAACGGAACGGCCAACTATATCTTAAGTGCGATGACGGCTGGTCAGACTTACGAGGACGCGTTAGCCGCCGCACAAGCAGCTGGTTATGCGGAAGCCGACCCAACTAATGATGTTGGTGGCATTGACGCGGCCTATAAATTGATGATTCTGAGCCGGTTTGCCTTTGGACAAGGACTGACCTTTCAACAAGTCGCACCAGTTGGCATTACGGGATTATCCGCCACGATTTGCCAAACGGTCGCACAGCACGGGTGGCAGATTAAGCTTCTGGCGCAGGCCTACCAGCATAATCAACAGCTGTATTGCCGGGTCGCTCCAGTGGCCGTCGCACAAACGCAACCGCTAAGTGAAATTGCGGGTGTTCAAAACGCCATCGCTGTTCAAAGTGATGCCATCGGCGCGAGTCTCTACACTGGGCCGGGCGCTGGCAGTACCGCCACGGCCAATAGTGTCTTGAACGACGTGATTGTGGCTGCCCAGCATCTCGTGAATGGACAGTCAGCGGTCAACACCGCGCTGCCAGTTAATCAGGGCGCTGTCACCAATTTGGCAGATTTGCCACAAGATTACTTAGTCGTCGGAGCTAAAGCAGTGAGTGCGGTACAAGTTTACGCTAATGAAGTCGATTTCTCGCTTCAAACACTTGCGCCAGATTGTCTCCGACTTAACGCATTGACCGCACGCCAACGGCAACAAATCGCGTGTCAAGTGCAAGTGACGCTCGTGCCGATTGCTGGAACGGTTCGGTGGCCAGCAACAACGAAGAATGCGATTACAACCCCTGTTCATGTTGCGATTTGAAAAAAGACGTTCAGGTACAGTATACTGTATCTGAGCGTCTTTTTTCTGGCGCTAATTTGCTATGGCTCGACCATAGAAGATGGACACGCTGAGCACAATGTCAGCGGGACGTGTTGAGTGCTGACTCGGCACGATGAGGAGTGAAATTATGAAAATTGCGGTGGTGACAGAAAGTTCTGCTGACCTAAGCGCACAGGCCATCAAAGACTACCAGATCACGGTGGTCAACGACCCAATTATGTTTGGCAATCATGTTTATCATGAGAATGTTGATATTACGACGGACCAATTTTATCGATTACTAAAAGTTGAAAAGGAAATTCCGACGATTTCACAGATTTCGATGCCGGAAATGCAGCTGGTGTTCGATCAGTTGAAAGCGGCTGGTTATGACCAGATTTTAGTCATTGGCCTCAGCAGTGGGATCAGTGGCTGGATCAATAATCTAAAAACGTATGCGCCTTCCGTTGATGGTGTTGAGGTCCAGGTCTTTGATTCACGGACCGCCTGTGCTGGAACGGCCAATATGGTCAAACTAGCGGCGGCGATGGCCTTGGCTAACTATTCCATGGCTGATATTTTAACGCAATTAACACGGTTACGCGCCGCCACGACAACGGTCTTGATCGTTAATTCAATGCGGCACCTCGTCAAAAATGGGCGAATCTACAACAATAGTAGTTTGGCCGGGACGATGGTGTTACGCAACAAGCCGATTATCACGTTGAATGAACATGGCAAGATTCAGTTGATGGGTAAGGAACGAACGTTGAAAAACGCCCAACAAGCCGTCCAAGATGAGTTTGAACAGTTCGTCGTAACCAGCCAATTGCCGGTGCGTCTGGATGTGATCAGCGCTAACGACGAGCAAATCGCTGAAGACTGGGCGAGTGAATTACGTTACCAATTCCCAGCTGTGCGGGTCAAAACGGGAACGATTGGTCCAGTCCTCGGCGTCTTAACCGGCGACCACGCTCTGGGTATGATCTGGTCACTGGATTGGAAACCATTATTAACTGCACTGAATCAGGAGAACCAAGGGGATTAGGGTCAGAATCGGATACTTGTGCGTCAGCTGATAGTCGTCATAAGTCCACCAGCCCCGATCGTCGGTAAACTGCCAGATTGACAGACGAACGGACGCTAATACGCTGTTGCCCATTGAATATCAGCTGGCCTTAAACTACACCCCTAAAATCAAACGAGCAGACTGTCACGAAACAGTCTGCTTTTTCGACGATTTTCAAAGTTTACAGAAAAAAGTTTTCAAATAAGGTTGACATTTAGCTGGAATGGCATTATGGTTATAACATTAAAACTTGATGAAAAGCCAAAACGTTTTAAGGAGTAAGCACGTTGTGATGCGCAGAAAGCACCGGGAGCTGTGAAGGTGTGATGACAACGAGTGGAAAGCTAAAAGGTTGGCGTGAACTTTACGAGGTTCGCTGGGAGCACCCATTATCGTGCACGCGTTTAGTTGTTGTGAACGCGCTGAGTAATCGAATGTGAATTCGGTTAAATAATGAGGTGGTACCGCGTGGAAGCGTCCTCTGGATAATCTAAGTGATGATTATTCAGAGGGCGCTTTTTTCATCAAGTTAACACATAGTTTTAATTTTTATCAACGGGCACACAACTAGGTGCCAGGTTGAGACACATAGCAATTTCACATAGTTCACAAGCATTGTCCTAAAATTGGGACACATAGGTCGTCACACATATTCATTTGATGAGGCTTTAAGTAGGCTCGTCATTAATCTTACAGGTGGATTTGAACCTGAACACATAACGTTCGTGATTGGAAGTATTCAGCTCACGAACAGCTGGCAGTAAACACATAGTGGCAACACGAAAGGATGGTTTTACTTATGAAATATGGCATTATTGGCGCAGGTGCAATGGGTTATCGGTATGGCGTGATGTTACAAGAAAACGCCGGTGTTGACGTTGATTTTATCGATACGTGGGAACCAAACGTTGAAAAGGGTGCGTGAACAGGGTGGTGTCACGGTCGCACGTGACCATCAAAATCGCCACGTGGTTCCAATCAACATCTACTATCCAGAAGAATACCAAGGCCATCCAGATGTTTGGATCATTTTCAAAAAGCAAATGCAGCTAGCCGATGAATTAAAACGAGATGCACCGATTTTCCATGATGACCAGTACGTCTTTGCGGCCATGAATGGGATGGGACATTTCGAAAAAATTGCCCAATATTTCCCTGAAGACCATATCATCGGTGGGACTGCCATGATTGCGACCGTTTTAAATGGACCCGCTGACGTTGACTTCATGGGCCCTGAAGGCAGTGAAGCGATGCATATGAGTAAGTATGCAGGCGAAATCGACGAAACGACCCGTCAAGCGATGGCGGATTTCAAAGCAGCCAACTTAAATCCAATTTGGTCTGATAATTTTATGGGCATGTGTATGTCGAAGGTCGTTTTCAACGCGGTCACCAACAGCTTATGTACGATGTTTGAAATCCAAATGGGCCAGTTCATTGAATATCCAGGCGTTAAGGATATGGCCACTCAGATGTTCAATGAAGCCTACGATGCCTGTGAACGCGCGGGCATCAAGTTAATTGAAACGCGTCAAGAAGAAATCGATTCCGTGGAAACGGTCAGTCGGGCTTATAAGTACCATTACCCGTCAATGTATCAAGATTTCTCAAAGGGACGGCCAACCGAAGTTGATTACATCAACGGCTATATTGCAAAAATCGGTCGGGAACATGACTATGTCTGCCGGGTTCACGAATTTGTGACCCATGAAGTTCACTTAGCAGAAATGATGCGTCAATACCGGCATCCAGAAGTACCGGTTGCTGAAAAATAAGAATATTAATGAAAAAGTTCTGATAACTTTCAGAACTTTTTTTGTGCGCCGACAAACTTAATTTCATCACGTTGAAAACGGTTATTTTCATATTGGTCTATACACTAATTGCTTCGAGAAAACTTGCAATGAAAACATGTTGTGATAGGATTTATAGCGTGCATAAAAAGAGATTGAGGAGAAATTGGTATGAAGACATATTTTCAGAAAATCGGTCAGTCGTTAATGCTGCCGATTGCAACGTTGCCCGCAGCAGCGATTCTAGTCGGGATTGGGAATTATCTCCCGAAGCAGTGGCTGTTTGCGAACTACTTAATTCAGGGTGGCGACGTTGTCCTGAACAACTTAGCCTTGCTGTTTGCAGTCGGGCTGGCGATTGGGATGTCAGTTAATAAGGACGGGGCAGCCGCGATTGCTGGGTTGATCGCATTTGAAGTGCCGGTGACGGTGTTAAAACCAGCGACACTAGCAACGATGTTGAACGTGAAGGCGAGCCAGATCAATCCGGCGTTTTCCGCGCTAGATAACAACGTCTTGATTGGAATCAGTGCCGGTTTGATTGCGGCCGCACTGTACAATCGTTTCCACGAGGTCAAGCTTCCGATGGCTTTGTCGTTCTTTAGTGGCAAACGATTGGTGCCAATTATGGCAGCCTTCGTGATGTTGATTGTCACGGCGGCCTTATACTTTGTCTGGCCGTTCGTCTATGATGCCATCGTGTTGTTTGCAACGGGGATTTCCAAACTGGGCTTTGTGGGGGCCGGTCTGTACGGCTTCTTCAACCGGTTGTTGATTCCGACCGGCCTACACCACGCACTGAATTCAGTGTTCTGGTATAACGTAGCGGGGATCAATGATATTGGTAATTTCTGGGCCAGCCATGGTGTCAAGGGGATCACTGGTATGTATGAAGCGGGCTTCTTCCCAATCATGATGTTCGGCTTACCAGCTGGTGCCTACGCGATTTATCGCAATGCGCGGCCAGAACGCAAGAAGGAAGTCGGTTCACTGATGCTGGCAGGGGCCTTCGCCTCATTCTTTACTGGGGTTACGGAACCACTTGAATTTTCGTTCATGTTCGTTGCTTGGCCACTGTACCTGTTGCATGCCGTCTTCATGGGCTTGTCGCTCGGGTTTGCGGCGTTGATGCATTGGACGGCTAGCTTTTCCTTTAGTGGTGGCTTGGTCGACTACTTGCTGAGTTTTCGGATGCCATTAGCAAACCAACCTTATATGTTGTTAGTTCAAGGGGTCGTTATGGCAGTCATCTACTACTTTGGCTTTGATTTTGCCATTAAACGGTTCAACTTGCGGACGCCTGGTCGTGAAGCAGTGACTGCTGGCGCTGATGCAACGGCGGCTGGAACCACCGCAGATCACGCGACTACGCCGTCCGTCGCAGTGGCTGCAACGGACGATAAGTACATGCGTCAGGCCAAACAAATTTATGCGGCGATTGGTGGGCATGATAATATTAGTGTCATTAATAATTGTACGACCCGTTTACGTTTACAATTAAAAGATACTGCCCAAGTTGACCAACCCGCTGTGATGGCAGCTGGGGTTCCCGGACTGAACGTGTTAGATGTGCACAACATCCATATCGTCATCGGGACCGAAGTGCAGTTCGTTGCCGAAGCATTACAGCAATTATTTAGCGGTCAGGTGGCTGTTCAATCGGCCACAGCGACTACAGAACATGAAAAAGTGGCAACGAACCAGTCGGTATCTGACGATTCAGCCGCAACTGATAACGAGGCGGTGCCAGTAACCACGGTACTCCATGCGCCAGCGACTGGCCAATTGATGCCCATCAGTGATGTTGCGGACGAAACTTTTGCGGGTAAGTTGCTCGGTGATGGCTACGCTGTCGAACCAGAAGATGGCGAGATCGTGGCGCCCGTTAGCGGGACAGTCACCAGTGTCTTCCCGACGAAACATGCGATTGGGTTAAAGACCGCTAGTGGCCTAGAAATCCTATTGCATATGGGAATCAACACGGTCGAAATGAATGGGACACCATTTACGTTACACGTTGTTGCTGGTGATGAACTGGTAGCTGGACGCGCCGTGGCGACGGTCGATTTGGCCGCCATCAAAGCTGCGGGCAAGGCCACGACGATGATGGTCGTTATTACGAACATGGATCATGTCACGAACCTGACGCTCAATCCAAAGGGCCACGTCACTAGTGGCGACTTGATTGGCGCTGCTGAATAAAATAAATGAAATGATAAAATGCCGACTAAATCGTGTTTGATTTGGCCGGCATTTTTAGGGGCAATTAGACCGGCGTGACTAGCACGGGTGAAGACGGGTCCGTGAGTTAGTTTCGTACGTTGATTGGAAGTAATTGAGATTAGACGGCATATTAATCCGAATGACGAGGATTGCGTCCAAAATTGATCCTGCTAAAAACGCCAAGCGACACTGGTTACAATAAACCGGTGTCACTTGGCGTTAGTTTTAGCCTTAAATTCTAAACCACCGAACTTAGCGGTAGTTGCTGATTTCAATCAGATTATTATCGGGGTCGCGGACGTACAGTGAAGTGAGTTGACCGTGGGCACCAGTGCGTTCAACGGGGCCTTCGACGATATCCACGAAATAGCTCTTGAGGTGGTGTTGAATATCGTCTAAGTTATCTTTGGCAATCAAGCAAAGGTCAGCGCTTCCGGGTGTGGGCGTTGCCGCTGCCGGTTGGTGGGGTGCGGCAACCGTTTCAAAATTAATCTTTTGTTTGCCAACGAGGACCGCTTGCCGGTCATCTTCAAAGGTCACGATCGGCAGGTCGAACACTTCATGATAAAACCGCAATGACCGGGCGATATCGGTGACGGTTAGGGTGATATGATCAATGTCGCGAATATTCACAAACTCAAATCCCTTCAAAATAAATTCGTTTTCCAGTATACCACGATTGTGCGCCCATGCGCATTGCGGGTGGCTATTGACCCAAACGGGTGGGATGCGGCAATAGCCAAATTAAACGCATTGGGCTAGTTAAGTTGTCATGAATCATGTTATTTTCTAAGGTCAAGTGCTGCCAGCTGAGACCCGATGGAAACAGTGCGAATTACTGTAAACTTGCTGTGGTGGATGCTTCCTAGTCCGGCTTTCAGGCATTTTTGACAACGCTGGAACGCGATGGACACAGATTTAAGCCGAAAGCCCACGTCTTAAATACTGGTCTTCCACGTCTTTTGCAATATAGACGAAACGTGTTCGGGTCAGACTGGGACTTCCGGTTAGCTACGCCAGAACGTCAAGCGGAAATTCACCGCTTAACGCGCTAGCTAGGCTAATCCTCAGTCCCAACCCGTCTGAACCTCACACTGTGAAAAACGCTGAGCATTGTCAGAAACACCTTCCAGCCGGGATGGTATTCGAAAGGCAGACATGTGCGTCCTCAACCTTTTATTGGATTAGTCGTTGGTTCCATAAGTACACGGGAATTTTGATATTGAACTGTCAGACTTATTTCTAACAATTGCTAAATGCTCTACTCATGATCAAATGCTTCGGACACGCAGCTTCACCCAACTGTCAGAACTTTCTCCAGTCGCCAGAGATAACAATCTTGAATTCTGAGTGCGGGCTATTGGATTGGCTAAATTCACGACTAGTCACCATTGAAATTAGTGGTATTAAGATGTACGAATAATATTCAGGTAATCTTCTCAGTAACCAAGTACCATAATTCAGCATCAATACCGATTGAAAGCTTGCCTGAAGGTCCAGTCACTAAATATTCAGCGGTCAATTACACCCAGTTAGGTGGCCGTTTATCCGCCATTCGAGCGGGTTCCCGACTGGAGGGGCTGGCTGACAATGCTCAAGGGCGAAGTTCTTCTTGTCCGGGTGGGTTTCCCGGGCTAGAAGAAGACTCGTATTTGAAATTGCGCAGTGGGTTTCTGCGTGAGTTCAAATCGATGTCCGCCCTGTTCCAGCGTTGTCAGCCAGCCCCGGAAGCCGGAATAGGAGATCACCGGCTGACGAACAGTAATCCAAACCGGCATGATTTAATCATGATTCATGATAAATTAACCAGCACAACGCATAAGCAAAATACCCCCTTCACAGAAAGTGACATCTGTAACCGTTCCCAGCGGACTCGACTTTTGACAACCTTGACGTTTCATAGTAATGTAGAGATTACAATAAGAAGGAGGGCTATTCGTGATAACAATTCGACCAGCCGATCAAGACGACGCGGGCCAGATAGCACCGCTAATTAATATGATTTTTGATGAAATGCAACTTGAGGAACTAGACGACATTCCTGAACCTGACTTAGAGCAGGCCATTACTGCCGCGTACAGGACACCAGATTATTTGTCCGGAAAAGCGACGACGGTGGTGGCCGAGGCCGATGGTCAAGTGGTTGGGGTAGCGTTTGGTTATCCTGACAAAAATGAGGACGCGGTTGATGACGTGTTAGCACGGGTCACCGCGGATAATGATGCGTTTGGTTCAGCATTTGAAGCTGAAGCTGAAAGTTATGAGCACGAATGGTACCTGGATTCGATTGCGGTCGACCCGAATTATCAGGGTCATGGGATTGGTGGCAAGTTACTGGCCGCCTTACCACAATATGCTCGTCAAGCCGGACAACAACGAATCGGTTTGAACGTGGATATGGCAAACTTAGGAGCGAAGAAGCTCTATGACCGCTACCATTATGAGACGGTAGGGATTAAGCCTATCGGTGATCGGATGTACTTCCATATGCAATATGAACTAGATAAGGAATTGGTCTTCGCCTAATCGGTAGAAGCCACTTATCGCAACGGGCCTCGTGACGTAACGGGGCCTGTTTTAGTACGGGACAAAATGAAAGTGTAGGTTGAAACTAACATGGCTTTACTAGAAGTAACGGATTTATCGCAAAGCTTTGCGGACCGGAAGTTATATGAAGATGCCAATTTTACGTTAGAACGCGCGGACCACATGGGAATCGTGGGCCAAAACGGGGCGGGGAAGAGTACCCTGATCAAGATTCTAACGGGTCAAATCTTGCCATTATCCGGGCAAATCAAATGGCAACGCAACGTGCGCACGGGGTATTTGGACCAATATGCCGATATTCCTGCGGGGATGACGCTGTATGCGTTTCTGAAAACGGCTTTCCAGCGACTATACGACTTGGATGCGCAGATGCAACAGTTGTACGCGGACTATGCGGAGAAGATGGACGACCAACTCTTGGAAAAGGCCGGCCGGATTCAAGAAACGTTGGAAGCCAATAATTTTTATGATATTGAAACTGAAATGGAACGGGTCATTACCGGGCTTGGCTTGGACGAAATCGGCCGCGACCACGTCATCAGTGAGATGTCTGGTGGACAACGGTCGAAGATTATCTTGGCCAAGCTGCTGCTCGAGAATCCGGATGTGATTATTTTGGACGAACCGACCAACTATCTAGATACCGCTCATATCAGTTGGTTGGAAGACTATCTGAATGGCTTTGATGGGGCCGTCATGGTTATTTCCCATGATTATGATTTCTTGCAACAAGTCACGAATTGCATTTGCGACGTGGCGTTTGGGAAGATCATCAAGTATCGCGGCGACTTTAAATCTGCGATGCGGCAAAAAGAAGCACGCAAGGAAGCGCAATTGAAGGCCTTTGAAAAGCAACAAGTTGTGATTGAAAAGGCAGAGAAGTTTATTCGTAAGAACAAAGCCGGCTCGAAGTCGACGATGGCCAAGTCGCGGGAGAAGATGCTGTCGCATATGGAACGGGTCGATCCGCCGAGTGAAAACGTCCACGCGAAGTTCTCATTCCCTTATTTGGATACTGGGTCGCAAAACGCGTTGAGTGTGACGAAACTCTCCGTTGGTTACGGTAAACCATTGCTGGAACCAGTGACCTTTACGATGACCAACGGCGAAAAGCTGGCGTTTAAAGGCTTCAACGGGGTCGGTAAATCGACGCTGATCAAGTCGATTTTAGGCGTGATTCCAGCTTTAAGTGGGAAGTCCAACTTCTCACCATCGGCTAAAATCAACTATTTCAACCAAGACTTGGAATGGGATAACCCGCAGTTGACGCCGTTACAAACGATTCAAAACGAATATCCGACGATGTTGCCGAAAACGATTCGGACAAAGCTTGCCAAATGTGGAATCAACGCCGCCAACGCCATGAAACCCATGCACCTTTTAAGCGGGGGCGAACAGACCAAAGTTAAGTTGGCGTTGCTCGAGCTAGTTCCTAGCAACTTCTTGATTATGGACGAACCGACCAACCACTTGGATGATGAGACCAAGGAAGGGCTGAAGCGGGCATTGCAAGCCTTCCCTGGTAACCTGATTTTGGTTAGCCACGAAAGCAGCTTCGTCAATGGCTGGGTCGATAAGGAATTAAACGTCGAAAAACTGAGCTTGAAGGAACGGCAGGGCTAAGACTAGTGCTGTGTAGGATTTACGAGCTTGGCCAGGAATTTGTGCGGTCGTTTAATAAGCACGTCTGCGTGTTTGTTCACTGGCGATTAAAGACAAACCGCGCCAATGTGTCAGCATCGATTGGCGGTTGCGGCTAAATGAAAATAGGTTCTTCAAGAATTGATCAGCCAATTCTTGAAGAACCTATTTTTTTGTTTGCAAATCCCATTCATCACTTAACTATCCGTCAGCAACCGATTCTCCACCGTTGTGCGGTCGCGGCCCGCTTGTTTGGATTGATAGAGGTAGTCATCGACGCGGACAAACCAATCGGTGAAGCTGTGGTCAGTTGTTTGTAATTCGGAGATGCCGATTGAGACGGTGACGGCCAGGGTGCTGCCTTCAAATTCCAGTGGTTCGGCAGCAAGTTCCCGCTGAATCGTTCGCATGACTTGACCGACTTCAAGCGCAGGCATGCCGCGAAAGATAATGATAAACTCTTCGCCGCCGTAACGGAATAATTGCCCGTGCGTACTTCGTTGCTTCAATTGTAGATCAACAAATTTCGCGACGTGCCGCAGCACGGCGTCGCCTGCCAAGTGGCCGTGTTCATCATTGAAATTTTTGAAATGGTCGATGTCAAACATCGCCATGGTGACCGGCCCCATGTTGCGACGCTGGTACACTCGAAAGACTTCTTGAGCGCTGGTATCGAAGCTGGCGCGGTTGCGGATGCCCGTCAGCTCATCATAATTGACTTGGTGATCGAAGGTGAGGACCTCGTCGAAAAATTTCTGAGTCCAACGCACTGCAAGTCGGATGAGCCACATATAGACGATGAAACCTAAAATAATGAACAATGTGTGGGTCAGTTTGAACGGATGAAACGACCAGATCACGCCCCACCACGTGCCACTATACAGCACTTGAAAGCCCAGGTATTTCCACTGATTGGCAATCAAAGCCTGGTAATTGTGAGCGATATAAATGACGGTGCCGATCAAAATCACCGTCATGACCATGAAGACTGGTAGGTATTGGGTGGTATGTCCGAGCCATATGGCCTGTCCGTAGATGAAAAGTGGCATCAAAATGTTGATGACTTCCACGGCCAGGTTGCGCATCGTGTTCAAACTAAACAAGAGTACTGTCAGCTGAACGGTCGCATAAGTCCAGCTAATCACACTGCCGGAATTTAAGGTAATAAAAATTTGGCGTAACAAAATCATACTGACGAGAACGCTGACTGCTTCGGTGCCGTGAGCCAGATAACGCCAGGTTGGTGCTTGGTGCTGGTTAACTTGGTGTTCGAGCGCGTAGGTCAGAATGGTCATTAAAGTGATGAGACCAATCGTAATGAGCACAATAATCAACATTTTGATATTGAAAAAATCTCGTCCTAGGCTGGATAGTGTGAATAGTTGTAACACAGTGTGCCCCCATAATCATTGCGTTTAATTGCTTTGTCCTTTAATCATAACATGTAACCCAGGTAACTGTTAACCACTGATTGTCAGGTTTGAAGCTTATTTGGACATCTTTACAAAAATATAACATGCTCTTTACATTAATATGGTGATAATTTCTACCGATATTCGGCATACTGAACTTGTAAGTTTGGTCAATTAACAGTGCTTGAGGGGGGACTGCATCATGGTGCATGGCATGTTTTATAGCGTGCTGGGAATCGGCTTTTTAGTCAGTATTGGCATCAAGTGGCTTTTCCGAAGTTATTTTCAATTGTTGATTTTGGTTCATAGTATCGAAATTCTATTCATGACAGTCGTCTGTTGGTATCAATTTGGATTATTGACCTTAATGCCATTGACCGCGTTATGGGTCATTGGTATGGGCGTTATTTATATGATGAATCGATTTGCCTAATGGAGGTGCGCAATGCGACGGTGGTTTGTGAGTTTAACGCTTGGCATGTTAGTGGGCGCAATTTCGACGCTCATTTGTCTCATCATGGCTCATTGGCTAGGGACGTGGTTGTGGGTCGGAGTCGTCGGTGGACTGGGATTACTAGTCAGTTGTGATGTTGGCTTGGAGCACTTGAAGCAACGTTATCAGGTGACGAGTGCCCACGCTATTTTTCGATTGTTGAATTGGGCTTAACATTGAGTGCTTTTTGCGGTCAATGCTGATGACATGAAATTAGACTGAATCCACACCAGACTGGTTTGGATAGCTACCGCGCTGATAAAGCAGTAGTTGGGGGCCGACCAGTCGCTTGATGGTCAGTATAAATAAGAGAGCCGTCGCTTCTTTTCTAATCGAAGCGACGGCTCTTGCTTTAATCAAGTTCAATTGACACAGTCAGTACTTATTGTTCGTCGCTATCCACATCTTGGTCTTCAGGCAAACGGAGCCCGCGGTTGGCAACACTAGTGGAGAAGACGATCTGGGTGCTCGTCTTACCAAAGGTCTGTAACTGGTTGACGAATTCGTCGAGCGCCTGCGTGGATTCGAAGATGACTTTCAAAATTTGCGAATATTCACCAGTCACACAGTCACATTCGAGAATGTTGGGAATTCCAGCGACAAATGGGTAGAACCGCTCTTTTTGGGTCGGTTCAAGTTGGAGTTGAATATAAGCTTTAATATGATAGTTTAATTTTTCATAGTTCAGATTGGCCTGATAGTCACGAATGATGCCGCTCTTTTTCAGGCGGGTGATGCGCGCGGAGATTGCGGGTGAGGAGATGAAACACTGGTCCGCAAGTGCTTTTAACGAGATGCGTGCATCGGCCTGTAAGGCGTTCAAAATCTTCAAATCGGTCTTATCCATCGTCAAAACGCCTCCTAAAGTAATTATTAGTATCATAGCATACTTTCACAGTTGTTTTTAATATTTACGGTGAACTTTTTACAGAAAGGATAGCTTCTTAACGTGGTTTACCCGTAATAATTGCCAGTAAAGTTAACCATTGATAATGGGTGCTGCTGTTAGCGATAAAAATCTTTATAAGGTTAAGTAATCGCTCAAGACGCTGGTAGTCGGATGTGGTACACTGAGAAAAAATAGGATAATGAAACATAGAATGATCAAAAATGGGGTGACAAAAGATGAAGCTGCAAACAACGCGAATTATGGCGGCGGTTGCCAATGTGTGGCGCCAACCGCGGACGTTACCAATCGATACGTCGGCGATTGCTAACGCGGGCCTGCAAGCCTGGTTGGCACAGCTTAGTGACGCGGAGACGGTGAAGTTAGAACGTGAGAACCGGATTGTCACACAGGCACTCTTTAATGATGTCTTCTTAGTTGAACGCTTTGTCGATGGCTGGGCGTATGGCTACGTTGCGAGTCAGCGTGATGACCATCATTTACAGGGTTATCCGGGCTGGATTTGGGCCGCACAATTATCGACGGTCCCGTTGCCGATTCAGACTGGGCCAACAGTAACGATTCGTCGTGGATTTACACCGCTACTGAAAGCGGATGGTCGGACGTTACTACGGTTGAGTTTGGGGACAGAATTACCAGTGATTGGTAGTAAGGACCACCGTTATTATACGGTTCAGACGCCACTTGGAGTTGCTAAAGTTGCCAAACGAGCGACTCAGTTTGGTTTCAAAACCGCGAATTTGACCCGTGGTGCGACCCTAGTTCGATTAGGCGAAACTTTCCTAGATTTACGCTATTTGTGGGGCGGTATCAGCGCGTATGGTTTTGACTGTTCAGGCTTCGTGTACAGTCTGCATCGCTGTGTGGGCATTCAATTACCGCGGGATGCACAGGATCAGATTGATAAGGGCGTCGCCGTTGAACGGGAAGCCGCGCAGCCAGGTGATCTGTGTTTCTTTGCCCATGATCACGGTCAGGGTGCGGTCCACCACGTCGCACTGTATGCGGGTGACGGCTGGATCTTGCACGCGCCAACACCTGGAAAGCACGTCACTTACTTGCAACTGGCAACGACGTACCTCCAAGATGAATTAGTGGCAATTAAGCGGAACTGGTAGTTGGTTCTGGCGTAAATTTGGTTAAATAAACAATTGATGAGGCGAACAAAGTGAAACAAATGAAGTGGTGGCTACTGACGCTGTTGTTAGTCTTTGGCCTGGCGGGCTGCACTAGTCAAGCGAAACAAACGAACACTAAGTCGCGTCAGTCCACAAGTCAAAAACGGGTGTCAGCCTACATTGATAGTACGACCCCGACGTTTTATGTCCATGGGTTTCAAGGGAGTGCGAAATCGACCAATACGTTGATCAAGCATGCTGAAAAGACGGCTCATGCGCATAAAGTCCTCGTCGCGACCGTCAGTACTAGTGGCACCGTCACGCTGACGGGTAAGTGGCAGGGACATGTTCGCAATCCCATTATTCAGGTCGTGTTTAAGAATAATCTGGCGCAGTACAATCAGCAGAGTGCCTGGTTAGCCAAGGTCATCACGACGGTTCAGCAACAGCATGCCTTTAAGCAATATAATATCGTGGCCCATTCGGCGGGGTGTGTCGCTAGCGTCAATATGCTCATGACTAAGCAAACGGCAGATTTTCCCAGCATCAACAAATTAGTCACGATTGCTGGGCCGTTTGATGGCGTGGTCGGCGAAGATGATGTCGCCAATCAGAACTCATTCCTAGCTTCTGGACAACCGAAATACTTGCACGCGGCGTATGAGTTGCTGGCGGCCAAACGGACCAACTTCCCAACCCACGTGCACTTACTCAATATTGTCGGCACGCTGAATGACGGCAGCCACTCGGATAGCTTGGTCACCAACGTATCGGCCCGCTCAATCAAGTATTTACTACGGGGCCGAAGTGTTGACTATACTGAAAAAGACTTTTATGGTAAACACGCCCAACACAGTCAGCTTCACGAAAACGCACACGTTGCCTTAGCCGTTGACCGTTACTTGTGGCATCGGTGATGGTGGCAGTTGTCTGAGTAAGTCTTGATTGGGGCTCACATCGTTGGGACTTACAGCTCATACTTAGGCAGGTCACTTAACGCGCCGTGGATAAAGATACTGAACAAAGTGATTCATGCGATCACCTAAAAAACTGACGGTCATTCTGACATTACGGAATGGTCGTCAGTTTTAGATTAGGCTGTCTAAATAGCGCGTCTCGTCACAAAACGACCGCTTCAAGAACGGGTTGTCCATTCTTGAAACGGTCATTTTTTTGATGAAATCTGGATGAAGCGTAACTGGCGTCAGTCCAGATTTATAGCCAAGCGACTAGCAACGATTGACTATGACTGGATCAGGGTCACAACAAGAAGAGAATATAAGCCAGTCGAATAAGGTGATACAATGCATATAAAGCAATTAAATAAACGATAGTGATGCCGCCGTATACTGCATATTTATAATTGCGCATGTAAAAACCTCCCGTTATCAAGTTACCTTCAGTGTAAGGCCATTGTGAATTCAAGGCAATGTAAACGCCCTCATTTGCTAAAGAAGTTTAAAATAATTCAAAACGCGGTCGTTCTGTTAGCGATTCACGACGGGGTATGTTAAAGTTAATTACTGGTTCGGGGGATTTCACGACGTCGAACTAAATTATCTCAGACTTTGAATAAATTAATTTTTAGTATCACGTACTTGCCCCAGTATTTAGTATTAGAATTATTTACAAATTTCCTGAGCATTAGGAAAGGATGTAATTTAATGCGAGTTACCATTAATCGCGGTCAAGAGGTTTACACTGATATACCACTGATGACCGCCCGACACCGTTATATCAAGGCGGATGTCTGGGAAATTAAAAAGGCAATTATTGAAAAGTCCGCCATCAATGGCTGGACCGTTCAAGCGTTGCAAGCCATTAACTAAAATAATGAACGTTACGGCCACGGCACTTGCCAGTGGCCGTTTTTGTAGGAGGAAGTCGACCATGCCGCAGCCAGTTAGTAATCGACCGCTAATCAGTATTACAAATATTATTTGGAGTTTTGATCCCGTGACCAAGCAGTTGCTGATTTTACTGCTGCAGCGTAATCACGCACCCTTTAAGGAAACTTGGGGCTTGCCGACGACTTACTTGCGTGCTGATGAGAGTGCGGATGCCGCGGCATTGCGCTTGGTTCGTGAGAAGTTGGGTGTCCAATTAGCCCAATTCCATACCGAACAATTGGGCACGTTTACCGCGGTGGCGCGGGTACCAGATGAGCGGTCCTTGGCATTGACTTACATGGTCTATTTGCCTGTCAAACCGCAGCTCGTTCCCGGCTATGGCGCACGGGATGTCCGGTGGTTTGCGGTGACACCGCGCCAGGATCGTGATGATTTGGTGGCCGGTGAGTTGACGTTTAAAGGTGTGGCGGATGCTGTGAGTGCCGCGGAATTTTATCAACAAACCCCGCCAGTGCCGTCGTTGACTGCTGACCATGCGTTGATCATTAAGACGGCGCTACAACGGGTGCGCAATCGCCTGGATTATGCGCCGACCATCTTACTGGTGCTCGGTTCGCACTTTACACTCAAGCAAGCGCGAGAGGTCTACGCGATTTTGTGGCGCCGTCCTGTGACGACGATCGACAATTCCAATTTTCGTAAGACCCATGCGCATCTCTTCGTGGAGGCGGGAACGGCCCAGTCCCATTCATCTGGACGGCCTGCCAAAGTGTATCGCCTCAAATCAGCCGGTTGACACCGTTTGATTGGTGTGATACCTTTATACCACCTTTAAAGGTAAAAAATACCTAAAACCGATAACGGGTTAGGTCTATGGGGGAGAAGTCTAATGAATACAGTAAGTGTCAAGCAACTGGCGAGTCATAAGTTGCTATGGGTGATTGGAACGGCGTGGCTGTTCGATGCACTCGACGTTGCATTACTATCATTTATCATGCCGGTCATCAAACAAAGCTGGCATTTAACAGCGGGTCAACTGGGGGCCGTCAGCGCCGTGACATCATTGGGGATGATGATTGGGGCCTTGGGGTGTGGCTATTTAGCCGACAAATTCGGTCGTAAGCCCGTCTTGATTGGAACCTTGCTATTATTTTCAATCGGTAATTTATTATTGACGGTGACGCCCAACGTGGGGTGGTTTATCGCGGTGCGCTTAATCACTGGTATCGGGCTGGGCGGCGAGCTGCCAGTTGCCGCCACGACGATTGCGGACCATTATCGTGGTACCCAACGGTCGCGGATGTTAGTGCTAGTGGATAGCTTCTGGGCGATCGGTTGGATTGCGGCGTCACTGCTATCCTTCCTAGTGATGCCGATGATTGGCTGGCGCTTGACTGTTCTGATCACGGCCCTAATGGGATTATACGCGTTAGGATTGCGGCGACATTTACCAGCGGAAACGACCGAAGCAGGGGCGCCCTCGGCTGAGCGAGTCGCTTTCAGGGAAGCCCTGCGGCGAGTTTGGTCACCAACACATCGGCGGGCGACCATCTGCCTCAGCGTACTATGGTTCGTCATTATGTTCACCTATTACGGCATGTTTTTATGGCTGCCAAGTGTGCTTGTATTACGCGGGTTTTCATTGGTACACGGCTTTGGTTATACGCTACTAATGAGTTTGGCCCAATTACCGGGCTACTACCTAGCCGCATGGTTGATTGGTGTTGTATCTCGTAAAGCCGTTTTAACGACCTATTTGATTGGCACGATGGTCAGCGCCGCCGCTTTCGGATTAGCCAATAATCCAACGATGATCATTATTAGCGGCGCCTGGCTCTCATTTTTCACCCTTGGTGCGTGGGGCATCATGATTGCCTTTACGCCTGGGCAGTTTCCAGCCGATATTCGTGGGATGGGAATGGGAAGTGCGCAGTCGATCGGCCGAATTGGCGCAACGATTGGCCCATTCCTGATTGGTGCCTTGATGACGATTGGTTTCACGATTCCAGCCATTTTCATGGTTTTTGTCGGTGTCTTGATCGTTGGCATCGTCGTGTTGATTTGGGGACTTACCGACCAGGATGCCTAGTGTTCGACGCGTCGGTGTGAACATAAATTAATTCGTAAACTAAACTGACGTATTGATTCAAGTTGAATCAGCACCGCGAATTACTTGGATTAGGAATGAAATTTGAACATAAATCATTTTGTGAAATGTAACTGAGGGTTGTCATGACGCGGTTTTGAGGGTGTCATTCGTTGCCAAGCCGAAGCGAAACTCCTATGATAACAATGAGGAGTTGAGGAAGATGGCGAAGGCAAAAGCACGCGCAAGCCAACCCAGGGAGCGGTTGGCAGCGCAATTAGCACTTGCAAGTATGACAATTGACGTTCGCAGTAATGTGGTCTTGGCCCGGTTAGTAGCCCGGGCGCAGCAACGTCTTAATCAGAGCGGTGATCCTGTGGCGGTCGCACATCAGATTGGCGTCGACTTGGGCTACTATTTGCTGTGCCATGACTATGATATGCCACGGGCAGCGTATGATTTATTAGCAGCGGCCTATCAAATCAGCGCAACTAAGACGAGCAAGGCCACGATTATTGCGATGCCCAGACGCCTTCAATAAATTAGGACTATCATTCAGTCCGATTTTGTATTAAAATTAGATGATAAAATAATGTGTAAGAATGGAGGGTCAATGAATGGGTCGGTCTGAACACTTAAAGAAGTTAGTCTTTACCGGACTTTTTGCCGCAATTATTTTCATTGGAATTAGTGTCTTAAGAATTCCGTTACCGGCAATCGTCGGGCGGCCATTTATTCACTTTGGCAATATTTTAACGGTTCTGGCCGTGATGCTACTAGGTTTCGGCTACGGGGCCGCAGCTGGGGCCATTGGACTGGGCTTATTCGATATTTTGAACGGTTATGCGGCGACAGCCTGGTTAACTGTGATTGAAGCGATTATCCTGGCCGCAATGGTCAACTTAAGCTTCAAGTCAATTGGCTACACGGAACACAGCTTGGCCAAGCTCTACTGGGTTTCGTTTGTGGCGGGATTGACTAAGATCATCACGTCTTGGTGTACCGGTGTTATCGAGGCGCTAATGGTCGGAACCACACTAAAAGTTGCGATGATTGGGTCGTTTACGAGCTTACTAGCGGCGACAATCAATGCGGTGGCGTGTGTGGTTCTTGTCCCATTACTGTATCGGATCCTTACTCAGGTGGGCTTCAATCGCCGCCGATTGGGAAGTTTATAATTCAGAATTTGGAAATCGTCGTAATGGCAGTTGCTGTTATGGCGATTTTTTGTGCTCGGCACTTCTTATGGGCAATAATAGTTAGACGGGATTTTCGAGTTGTGAGTGGGTAAAGTGTCAGGTCAGATTGTGGATAACGGGTAAATATTCATATAAAAGGCAAAAAAAGGTCCAACTTTGCTTCATAAATAGGACCATAATTGTAAATTGAGATACTGGCGTTCAAGCAGTGTTGTAGTAACCAGATTGACACTAATCTTTGATTTTAGGAGGAGCGTAGCGAATGTACATTCAAGCTATTATAGATTTGTTGTCTATGGTCACTTCAATCTATACCGTAGTTGGTGCCATATTGTTTAAGCTATTTCATAGGGAGATACGTATTGATGCACCAATTTTTGATGTTTATTCACGATTAGTTGCTAGAAGCGTGTATTTGCACTTACAAAGTCGACGTGAAATGGACAGGTACTTGTGGTATATAGTCTTAAGAACAGCTATGCAAATGATGTTCTTGTTACAAATAATAATTGCTACTGCAGGCTATCCGTGGGTGGGAGCGATACTTTTCTGTGCCTTATGTCTCCCTGTATGGCGGCAGTATAATTTGACGATAATTCCGATACGGCGGTATTGGGAAAAAAGACCGGCCGAGAATTTTACCATCGTCTCTGCGAAGCGATTTGCTTGGGGTGTGGTGATATATAGGAGTCTCCTGATAGCTGCTATGATAGCGTCACTGAGTTTAGCGCTGATACTATCGACCGGCAATGATTGGACAACCCTAGTAGATTGATTTAGTGATGATCATTGCTAGGAGTTAATTCAACTGTTTTATTGGGCAAATTTGTCAGCTGCCCATATGGATACTTTACACATTGGCGATTCAATCCTTGTATTTGGGATTGAATCGCCAATGTCTTTTAGAATGAGTAATCGTTCAATGTTGTCACGAGTTGGATACATGCGATATAGTGGGGTGATGGCGAGTCAGCTTTTTCATGATCAAAGGAGTTTACCCATTTGATTTGATTTATTGTGCAAATTTTGCACTCCTTGTTCGGACTATATGGTTTATAAACCATATAGTCCGAGCAGTGTGTGCAGTTTTTGCACAGTCGTGTTTTAGAATGAGTCTTTTATACAAATTAGCAATCACATGTGAAGTAGTTTTATTATTTTAGAAAATTAAAACATTAATTGACCAGCGTTTGTCACAATTTAAACCATATCATATGGCCATCATGGTCAGGTTGCGTTGCTGAAAACTGGACAATGGAATGTCGTAGTTGTCCATCGATATGAGACAAGGAACGGGAGGCGTATTAAAGGGCGCACAAACATAGTCGCAACGCTTGTTGTTGCGGTACTAATCGTGCTGGTGACAAAACGGCTAGATTATCAAGACAATGTCGACCGGTTAGGACATGCACGTAAAAAAACATCTCCAACCATGGTTGTCATAGTGGAGCAATCAAAGCAAAATAAAAAAGCTATCCGTTTAAGATAGCTTTGATGAATACCGACATAACAAGTGTTCTGGAGCTTGTCACACCGTCCTGAAACTCATTAATGGAGATGGCGAGAGTCGAACTCGCGTCCAAGCATATTGCCCCTCGGATATCTACGCTCATAGTCATACTATTTGAATTTCATCATTACAAACGCCGTGTGACAGGGCACCCAGCAATGACTAACCTGATTAGTCTCTTCTCGCAACTCCAGGTGGAAGCTTTGAGCGTA
The DNA here is from genome assembly GCF_018991255.1 of Lactiplantibacillus sp. 30.2.29. Lineage (NCBI taxonomy): Bacteria > Bacillati > Bacillota > Bacilli > Lactobacillales > Lactobacillaceae > Lactiplantibacillus > Lactiplantibacillus sp. 30.2.29. Next base: position 23,562 of record NZ_JAGYGU010000027.1, read on the forward strand.
AGTCCACTAAATTTAGGACCCAGATCTAGAACATGGACGATTCTAGGAGGATCTACGTTAAGCGCTTATTAGGCAGCTAAAGCGTAAGAATTGTTATTATTTTTTGCAGTTATAATTTAAACTGAGCGTTTTTACGTAGACGCAACCTACGAAGCGCAATCCGAACTCAAACTATACCTGTCGAATCCAGAACATCCCCAAATTCAACAATCTTAGTTTAGCATAGCCTGTTGATTCTGCCAACTAATCTGTCTAAGATTGCCGGTTAATGTTAAAACGGTGATTTTGAGCGGCCTTAGCGCGATTTCAAAAATTTAAGAACTCGTATGTGTCCGTCGGCGGTGCAAATATCTGAACATCCGGTGTGGATTGATGGAGAGTGCCATGACTGCCAAGATGACGAGTAGGCCCCCGATAAAATCGAAGCGAGTCAGTTGGACGTTCAGAAACGCGATCGAGAAGACCGTCGCGGCTAATGGTTCAAACGCATCCATTAGACTAGCGGTCGTCGGTAAAATGTCGCTGAGACTACGAGCAAACATTAAGAATGGGGCGACCGTTCCTAACAGGATGATGACTAGTAGCAAGCCGAATTGGAACCACGTCAGCGTCAGGTGGACGCGCCACATCGGTTGTAGTGCAGTTAGAAAAATACCGGCAATCAGCAGTCCCCAGCCCGTGACCGTCAATGCCCCGTATTTCGGAAGCAGTGTCTGTGGGATCAAGGTGTTAGTGGCGACCCCGATTGCGGAGAGGCCGCCCCAAAAGAGCACCACTGGCGAGATGGCCAGGCTATTCAAGTGGCCGTGCGTCACAATCAGCACGGTGCCGATAAAGGCCATCAACATCCCAAGTCCTTCCACGCGACTGGGAAGGACGTGTTTAAATAAGAAGTAATAAATGCTAATGATAAATGGTCCCAGGAATTGAATAATGGTCGCAACGGGTGCGTTTCCGGCCCGCACCGCTTCAAAATAGCAGAGTTGGACTGGAATGAGACCTAGAAGGCCATAGCTGACCACCGTCCAAGCATCATGACGCGCACGCCAGATTTTAAACGGCTGTTTACCCGCGATTAATCCCCAGATAATCAGGATCAGGCCCGCACTAATCATACGCACCTGAGTCAGCCACATGGCAGTTAGATGCGGATTGGCAATGAAGAGGGTACTCGCCGCAACGCCAGAGATGCCCCAGAGAATACAGGCACTGCTCGCCAGCAGCACGCCCCGTAAGTGATGTTGTTGTGTCAAAATAAGACTCCTTTCTGAAAATAATCAGCATTTTTCATTATAGCAAAACCCCGCTGCAACGCCTATCTTAATGAGGAATCTCTTATTATTCTCATGAGTTACTTCATTAACTCGTAGCCGCTGCCTCGTAAAAATCGGCCGCAAAGCAGTGCGTTTCCGCAATAGTCATGCTATGATATGAACAATTAAACGCAAGCAATCATGCGTCAAGTGGAGGGTCATATACAATGAAAGCAATTATTACTGTCGTTGGTCAGGATCAAGTTGGGATCGTTGCCAAGGTCGCAAACGAATTAGCCCGGTTGAACATTAACATTGTCGATATTTCGCAAACGTTGATGGATCATAACTTTACCATGATGTTGTCAGCCGAATGGGATGATGACCAGTTGAGTTTTGCCTCGGCCAAAGCCAAGCTTGAAGCGCTGGGAGAAGCGTCACAACTCACGATTCGGATTCAGCGCCAAGCTGTCTTCGATGCCATTCAGAAATTATAGGAGGTCATCATGGAAAGTCGGTCAATATTAGAAACAATCCAGATGGTCGCCGAAGAGAATTTGGACATTCGGACCATTACGATGGGCATCTCGCTTTTCGACTGTATCGATAGCGATGGTGAACGGTCGCGGCAAAAAATCTATGACAAAATTACGACGAGTGCCAAAGACTTAGTCAAAGTTGCTGATCAGATCCAAGAAGAATACGGGATTCCAATCATTAACAAACGCATTGCGGTGACACCCATCGCCTTGATTGCCGCTGCGAGTGCCGACCACGATTACGTGGCCTACGCGGTAACGATGGAACGGGCAGCGCAGGCACTGGGCGTTGATTTGATTGGTGGCTTTTCAGCACTCGTGCAAAAGGGTTATCAAAGTGGCGACCGTAAGCTGATTGCCTCGATTCCTGAAGCACTGGCGGCGACCACGCGCGTTTGCAGTTCGGTCAACGTCGGTTCGACCCGTGCCGGCATTAACCTGGATGCCGTCGGTGAGATGGGTCACATCATCAAGCAGATTGCGGCGGATGATCCGGTGAACTGTATGAGTTTGGTGGTCTTCGCGAATGCCGTTGATGATAATCCGTTCATGGCTGGCGCGTTTCACGGTGTTGGTGAAGCCGACCGGGTCATTAATGTGGGAATCAGCGGCCCGGGCGTTGTCAAACGGGCGTTAGAAGAAGTCCGCGGTCAATCGATCGACATGGTCTCTGAACAAATTAAGAAGACGGCCTTTAAAGTGACGCGGATGGGGCAGTTCGTCGGTACCATCGCGGCGGAACGGTTGCACGTACCATTTGGAATTGTTGACTTGTCACTGGCACCAACGCCTAATGAAGGTGATTCAGTCGCTGAAATCTTGGAAGAAATTGGCTTAGAAAGTGTCGGGGCACCGGGGACGACTGCGGCACTGGCACTGTTAAATGATGCGGTCAAAAAAGGTGGCGTCATGGCTTGTGAACACGTCGGTGGCTTGTCTGGCGCATTTATTCCAGTTTCGGAAGATGCTGAGATGATTCGAGCGGTCAGCGCGGGACGTTTGAACATTGAAAAGCTAGAAGCGATGACGGCGGTTTGTTCCGTTGGACTCGACATGATTGCGGTTCCTGGTGATACCAGTGCGGCAACCATCAGCGGGATGATTGCGGATGAAGCCGCAATCGGTATGATCAACAATAAGACGACTGCGGTTCGGGTCATTCCAGCAACTGGCAAGGACGTTGGCGAAGCAGTCGAATTCGGGGGCTTGTTTGAGAGTGCACCGGTGATGCCGGTCAACCAGAACCAGCCGACGACGTTTATCAATCGTGGCGGTCATATTCCGGCCCCAATTCATTCATTTAAAAATTAAGTGGCAGCGGTCTTGGTGGCAAGCTAATCGTCAGACCGTAACACGATTACGATGAAAAACAATTTTCAAAGCAGGGGAACCGGCTGAGAGAATTGTTTTTTGCGCCCTAAGACCAGTATTCTCGTGGCCTGAGCATTCCTGCCACCATGGCCTGATGAGACCCACGAATTGCAGTTTGACACAAATCTTTCACAAATCAGCCAAGGTTTGTTATAAATTTGTTGTTATACTAATCCTGAATCCTAGCGCGAAGTAGGGTATGATAATAAGTAGGTTAATACATGATGATTAATCAATATAGTTAGCAATTGTAATTAACTTGGAGGACGTTGGACTATGAAACTATTAATGATTGAAGATAATAAATCCGTCTCTGAAATGATGGCGATGTTTTTTAAGAAGGAACAGTGGGACGCCCACTTTGCTTATGATGGTAATGAAGCCGTTGAGATGTTCAACGAAGATCCCAACGGTTGGGATATGGTGACACTTGATTTAAACTTACCCGGTAAAGATGGGATGCAAGTTAGTGCGGATATTCGCAAGGCTTCTCCAACTGTACCAATTATTATGTTGACGGCTCGTGACTCAGAAAGTGACCAAGTACTGGGCCTCGAAATGGGTGCTGACGACTATGTCACCAAGCCATTTTCACCAATTACGCTGATTGCTCGGATCAAAGCATTACACCGGCGGGCAGACTTGGCCAAGACGGCGCCTGCTGAGCAATCGGCCAATGCAGTCAGTTCATTTGATGTACAGACGGACCACTTTAAGCTCAATACGAAGACGCGTGAAGCTTACTTAGCCGGTGTCCAGATTCAAGATTTGACACCAAAAGAATTTGACTTATTGAAGACGCTGGCCCAAAAGCCACGGCAAGTCTTCTCGCGGGAACAGCTGTTACAACTCGTTTGGGACTATGAATACTACGGTGATGAGCGGACGGTTGACGCCCACATCAAGAAGTTACGGCAGAAGATTGAAAAGGCTGGTCCACAAATCATCCAGACGGTTTGGGGGGTCGGCTACAAGTTTGATGATAGTGGAGTTGACGCTCAATGAAACTGATTTATCAACAAATGCTGGCATTCTTTGCCGTGATTATCACGGTGATCGTGGTCCTGGGGTTTTCGTTTATTCGAACCACCAGAACGATGCTCTATAACAATTCGTGGCAACAGCTACAACAGTACGCCGCGAGTATTGAAAAAGAAGCGATTCGCTACAATACAAAAACCAACAAAGTCGTGGGGTTCAATCAGCAGTTCTTAAGCGATGGTACGGTAATTTTACGGGATCAACATATCCATTTTTCGGTCTATGACGCGAATAAGAAGCTGGTTTATCCGACTGGCATTGGCGCGTCGATGGATAGTGCTCCGGGTGGGTCGATCTATGATCCAAAGATTTCAGCCAAGGATTGGAAAAAGCTGAAGCAAAATAAGATCATTACCCAGTCGCCACACGTCACTTTCCGGACGCGTAACCGCGACCAACCCGTGAATACGCCGTCGCTGCGAACGATTGATGTGCTCGTGCCGTTGTTCTATAAGAATGGCAGTACTAAGAAGTTCGTCGGTGCGATTTCAATCGGGTCCTTCGAACAGACTTTACAGGCGAGTGAGCAACAGATTGAAAAGAACCTGTTCATCGCGTTGCTGGTCTCTGGGATTGCGGCTCTACTGTTGAGCTACGTGCTAGCACGGTATTCCGTCCGGCGCATCAACCGGTTGCGGTATGCAACGCACCCCGTTGCCAATGGCGATTTTGATATTCAAGTGGACAGTAATCACAAGGACGAAATCGATGATTTGGCCGATGATTTCAACGGCATGGTCAGTTCCTTGCGTGAGTCTAATGAAGAAATCAAACGCCAAGAAAAACGGCGACGTGAATTTATGGCGGATGCTGCTCATGAAATGCGGACACCGTTGACGACCATCAACGGAATTCTGGAAGGACTCGCTTATGATGCGATTCCGGAAGAGGATAAGGCCCATTCAATTGAACTGATGCAAAACGAAACGAAACGTTTGATCCGGTTAGTCAATGAGAACCTGGATTATGAAAAGATTCGGACCGGTCAGATTGCTTTGAACAAGACCAATTTTGACGGCGCTGAAGTTTTGCATAACTTAGTTGAACAACTCACAAAGAAGGCTGATGCTGCGGATGACCATTTTGTATTGACTGCGCCTGATAAACTGCCGGTCTGGGCTGACTATGACCGTTTTGTTCAAGTGTTGTTTAATATCATGCAGAACGCCATCCAATTCTCACAAGGTAGTGCCATCGAAGTGACTGGTCAACGAACTGAGCACGCGACGGTCATCTCCATTCAAGACCACGGTATCGGCATGACACCGGATCAGGTCAAGAATATCTGGGAGCGTTACTATAAGGCTGATCCATCGCGGAAGAGTACCAAGTATGGTGAATCTGGCCTCGGGCTCGCGATTTCGCACCAACTCGTGCAACAACATGGCGGGTCGATTGAAGTCGATAGTGCTGAGAATGAAGGGACGCGTTTCACGGTGACCTTCCCAGATGACGGGTATGACAAACCAATCATGGATGATTAGTGTTTGTTAATGACGACTGAATGGCCTATTAATGAAGCAAGCTTTTAAACGAACCGGGTGTGGCGTTACGTGCCAGCCCGGTTTTTGTTGCCATGAACCCTGACTGAGGCGTAAGTGGCGCGGGTCAGGGGAAGCTGTGACTGGCAACACAACTGTCGACGAGCCCAGCTAATCATGTTTGAATCGCGGTCCACTGACGTCACACGTTTGGGACTTAATGCGTCATTAGGCCGTTGCACCTCGCGCTTCCGGTCTAAATATGTTACCCTTAACAAGGCACAACAGCGCGTCATGACTAGTGTAGATAAGTTTTAGAATGAATAGGAGAAACAATTAATATGCAAAGAGTACAAATTACGGGTAATTCCCAGCGTAAGGTCAAGGACGGCTATCCACTGCTCGTCCAAGATGACTTAAAAGATCCTTCAATGAAGTTAACGGACGGTTCTTTTATCGCGTTAATGGCCAGCTCACAATTTATGGGTTACGCCTTAGTCGCCAAGCATCGCCGGCAATTAGGGTGGGTGCTGAGCTTAGATGAAAGCGAGACGCCAACGACTGACTACTTCCGCAAGCTGTTCAAACAAGCCTTGGTCCGGCGGGCAACTAGCTTGGACCCACAGCTACCACAACGGGTGTTCAATGCCGATGGTGACGGTCTGGGTGGCCTAGCCATTGACCGGTATCAAGATTATTATGTCTTTACCTGGTATGCGCAAGGCGTCTATCAACAACGTGAAATGATCTACGCCGCCTTTGAAGCAGCGACTGACCATCAGTTCAAGGGGATCTATGCCAAGTTGCGTTTCAACGTGGAAGAAGCTAACCTGAAGAGCCAGTTAGTGACTGGTGAAGCGGCGCCCGAACCATTGCTGGTAACGGAAGGCGACGTGACTTATCCGGTACATCTCGCAGATGATTTGACCACGGGCTTGTTACTTGACATGCGACCAATTCGCGACTGGTTAGCCGGGGCAGAATTGCCAGGTAAGACCGTCTTGAACTTGTTTAGTCAAGAGAACGGGGTGACGGCTGCTGCCGCAGTTGCCGGCGCCGCTAAAACGATCTCGATTGAAACGAGCAAGAAGGGCGCTAAGGAAACTGCAGACCAATTAGCAGTCAACAATATCGACCCAGACAAGCAAGAAATTCGGGCAATTGAAGTCAATCGCTACCTGGACTATGCGCAAAAGCATCATTTAAGTTACGATGTGGTCGTTGTGACGGCACCGACCTTTGCACGGGTCAAGAAGCAGAAGTTCCAAGTTGCCACTGACTTGACGGATTTATTGACCGCTACGTTGCCAGTTGTTCGGCGTGATGGCCAACTGGTGATTGCGACGACCGCCAACAACTTCTCAATGAAGAAGTTTAAAGCTGCGGTCACGGCAGCCTTTGTTGGCAGCGACCGGCACTTTACGCTGAGTGAGACGTTCCGTTTACCAGCAGACTTTGTGACGCGCAAGGCGTACTTGGCAAGTAACTACTTAAAAGTACTCGTTTTGACGCTCGATAAGTAAGTTTTTCGGCATCATTTTGCCTGCAAATAAAAAAATTTTAAACGTAATTTCGGGGACCGTTTTCATTAATTGAAAACGGTCTCTATCGATAAAGAAAACGAATTCATGAAAATATAAATATAATTATATTTAGTGCTGAATCCCTGATTTTGACTGGTAAAACGGTTACTTAACTGGTAAAATATTTCTTTGTCGTATGGCAAGAGAGAAAACATAGAAATGAGGATTATTAGTAATGGGAATTCTAATTGCACTGATCCCCGCGATCGCGTGGGGCAGTATCGGCTTAATTAGTGGTCGAATGGGCGGAACCGCCCGGCAACAGACCCTTGGGATGACCATGGGGGCCTTAGTATTCGGCTTAGCACTCTGGGCAGTTGAACAACCATCTTTAACAAGCAAAATTTGGTTGATTGGGATCGTTTCAGGGTTATTCTGGAGTATTGGTCAAGGGCAACAATTTACGTCAATGAAAGCCGTCGGGATCTCACGGACGACCCCAATTTCAACCGGGATGCAACTGGTTGCCAATGCGTTGGCTGGGGTGCTGTTATTTAACGAATGGCATGGTAATATGTACTGGATCGGCTCGATCTCCGTTATCGTGTTGATTGCTGGGGCCGTACTGACTTCCTTAACTGATAAGACTGACCCGAACCGTAGTGCTTCCGAAAACTGGGGCGTTGGGATTCGTGCCTTGATTTTATCTACTATTGGTTACGCTGGTTATACCATCGTTGTCCATTATGGTAATGTCAATGCGCAAGCAGTCGTGATGCCACAAGCTGTCGGGATGTTGCTCGGGGCCTTGATTTGGTCCTTCAAAGACAAGCCGTGGGTCGTTAAGGCAACGTATCGTAACATCGTGACGGGCCTTGTCTGGGGCGTGGGGAATCTCTTCATGTTCATGGCAATGGCACAGATTGGCCAAGCGGTGGCTTACTCACTGTCACAAATGGGAATCGTTATTTCCACGTTCGGGAGTATCTACCTCTTAGGTGAACATAAAACCAAGCGTGAAATGGTCTACGTGGTCATCGGTTCGATTTTAGTCATCGTGGGTGGCGTGGCCCTCTCGTTGATGAAGGCTTAGTAAAACTTTACTAAAACATTAATATTGTAATTTATGATTTAAGAAGATTCGTCAAAGGTGCGGTAACGTCTAGTTATCAGCACCTTTTTTGTTGATAAGGATATTTATTTTTTACATAAATTGCGAAAATTTACGAAAAAAGGGGGGAAGCGCTTTTCATTATGTGATGAGCTATTGTATAATATGACATGTAAATACGTAAAGAAAGAGGTAATAGTAAATGGCACACATTTCATTTGACAGCTCTAATTTAACTAAGTTCGTCCATGACAACGAACTTGGCGAAATGCAAGCTATGGTCACAGCTGCTGATAAGGAGCTGCGTGAAGGAACCGGCGCCGGTAATGATTTCCGCGGCTGGTTAAATTTACCAACAGATTACGATAAGGAAGAATTTGCACGGATCAAAACCGCTGCAAAGAAGATTCAAGACGACTCTGACGTCCTCGTTGTAATCGGGATTGGTGGTTCATACCTCGGTGCACGGGCAGCCATTGAATTCTTACACGAAACTTTCTGGTCATCACTTTCACGTGAAGACCGTAAATTCCCACAAGTTGTCTTTGCTGGGAACTCAATCTCATCTTCATACGTCAACGATTTGATTCACTTGATCGGCGACCGCGACTTCTCTGTTAACATCATTTCGAAGTCTGGTACGACGACTGAACCTTCGATCGCATTCCGTGTCTTCAAGGAACGTTTGATCGCGAAGTATGGTGAAGAAGGCGCTAAGAGCCGGATCTATGCCACTACTGACCGCAAACGTGGTGCTTTGAAGCAAGAAGCTGACGCTGAAGGCTACGAAACCTTTGTTATTCCTGATGATGTTGGTGGCCGCTTCACTGTCTTAACCCCAGTTGGTTTATTACCAATTGCCGTTTCAGGTGGCGACATCGATTCATTAATGAAGGGTGCTGCTGACGCTTCAAACGAATACAAAGATGCTGACTTAACTAAAAACGAAGCTTACCAATATGCTGCTTACCGGAACATTTTGTACCGGAAGGGCTATACCACTGAAATTCTTGAAAACTACGAACCAAACATGGCGATGTTCTCAGAATGGTGGAAGCAATTAATGGGTGAATCCGAAGGGAAAGACCAAAAGGGGATTTACCCATCATCAGCTAACTTTACGACCGACTTACACTCCTTGGGTCAATATATCCAAGAAGGTCGTCGTAACTTGATGGAAACGGTCGTTAAAGTTGACAACGCCACTAGCGACGTTGACATTCCTAAGGAAGCCGAAAACCTTGATGGTTTGAAGTATCTTGAAGGTAAGACGATGGCTCAAGTTAACACTAAAGCCTTCGAAGGGGTTATCATGGCCCACGTTGATGGCGGTGTTCCTAACATGGTTGTTAACATTCCTTCACAAGATGCCTACACCTTAGGTTACACGATGTACTTCTTTGAAGCTGCTGTTGCCATCTCTGGTTACTTGAATGGTATCAACCCATTCAACCAACCAGGTGTTGAAGCTTACAAGAACAACATGTTTGCTTTACTTGGCAAGCCTGGCTATGAAGAATTAACGAAGAAGTTAACTGCGCGTCTTAGTGACTAGGACGTTGTCGGCTAATAACTGATTAAATATAATGAAGCTCTGAAACGCGGTTGGACGTGTAATGGTTCCCATGGTGGTTCCTAAACGTCCGATGCGTTTCGGAGCTTTTTTGGTATTTATCAAAATACAATTGATAATCAAAAGCACCCGAATGCTGATTGAGTCTTGTTGGCATAAACAAGACTCAATCAGTGTTCGGGCGCTTTTAATAAGTTTGTGTTTTAACGTAATGGTCGTCGTTAATTTGGTTAAATGTGCGATTAGCAAATGAAAGGCAGTTCTGATGGCATAGACATCTGCAAATACTGTTGTGAAAGCAACTGATTAATTGCTTCACGCGTTAATAGTAGTAATAACTTCTGCGTTGTTTGTGCTTGATTGTCTGTCCAACATACAGTTCGGTTCCATCGTCACCGAGACCGCCTTTATAAACGTGTGTCAGACCAGTCTCACTATTATCCAGACGATACAACATGCCATAATTGGTTTTCCAGCCATAAGCCATGCCTTGAGGCGTTTCAGTCGATGAGTACGCAATGCCTACATTTCTTTGTAAGGTTTCGACATCCTTTTGACCAAAGGCTTTTGCAAATGATTTGAGTTGACTTGCATTTACTTTTTTACGACTAGCTTTTTTAGCCTCAGCCTTTGCTTTTTTGTTGGCAGCTTTGTGGATTTTACGAGGAGGGCCATCAAATAATTTATCATGATCAAAATCCAAGTCAGCTGATCCGTAAATAAGTGTGCTTGAGTTTTGGTCTGTGGGTTTTCCTAGAATGGCAATCACTTGTGATTTAGTCATACCAAGCTTAATTTTACTGAAATTATAGTGCCTTTTAGTAGCCTTTTTGCTTTTAGACTCATGCTTGCTTGAAGATTTTTGGGCCATTGTCTTTTTAGTGGCCTGGCTGCTCTTTGAAGGCTGCTTTTTGGTGCTAGATTTATGAGAAGCGGACTTCTTAGAACTCGATTTTTTGCTGTTGGATTTGTGAGAAACAGACTTCTTGGAGCTCGTTTTTTTGGTGCTAGATTTGTGAGAAACAGACTTTTTGAAACCTGCTTTTTTGGTGCTAGATTTGTGAGAAGCGGACTTCTTGGAATTAGCTTTTTTACTGTTGGATTTGCTAGACTGTTTCTTGCTAGCACTTTTATCAGCACTTTTAGTTTGAGTGTGTTTCTTTGATGTCCGACTCGTTTGGGCCTTTGCAATCCTGTCTTGGTAGCTTGTGGTCGTCTTGACTGGATTGGCGATTATGCCGACGATTACAAACAGCAAAGAAGCAGCCAGCGCGATTAATCCGTACTTAAATGATTGTTTGGCGCCACCACCCTTAACGAGTTTGAAAATTCCCCGGCAGATAAAGTAGATGGCTATCAATAATGAGATGAAAAACATAATCTCGGCAAAAGTGTCCATAATTCCTCCAAATATGAATTGTTCATTTAACAGTTACGACGATACAAACTAGCACGTTATTTTCCCCGATACGTGCTAGTTTGGAATAGGTGCTTGAGAGCAGGCTTGGCATCTTTTTGGCATCTATTTCTAGTGATATGTAAATAAAAACGCAACACAAAATCAATCATATCATATATTTAATGAAAATAAATAAGCCACACCAATTTGTCCCCCGGTCAGTATGTCACGTGCCACCCATGCAAATTTCGGCAGAATAACCCCGAAAAGCACCTGCGCATTCCAGCCCGGCAGGTTATAATAGTCCTATATCAAAGTTAAGCCCGCTACCGGCCAGAAACTGAATGGTGGGGCGGCATAAGAGGAGTTCAGAATGCGAAAATTAAACATTATCGAAAGTATTATTATTGTCGTCGGGTTGATCGTCTTCTGGCTCGGCAGTGAAGTTCAAGCCATCGAACAACAGGTGCCGTGGCTGCAGTTCGCTGGCCTAATCGTGGTCTTTGTGACTGGGCTGGCGGATGCGATTTATCGCGTCGTGACGAAGCGGTCGTTTTTTAAATGAAATCGAGACCTTCAATCGTGCGTGCCGGGTGAGTATCAAAGACGGTCTATACGAGTCATCAAATTAGTCATAAACGGGTAACCATCAATCACAGTGGTTACCTGTTTTTGTGTACATCTTGAAACTGTGGGGTTCGACACCAAGCTCATGCTAATTTAGACGCAGCTGGGGTGCCAACTGTCCCGACAGAATATGAAAATTTTTGATTTAAATACGACCGCTAAACCGCAATATTTTACAAATTGTAACTAACAAACAGGCGCGGCTATCGGGTTTAGAGCAATTATAATTTTGATAATAAACGTTGAACCCTGGTATTCAATAACACTTTACATCATTCACCAAAAATCGCAATGTTAATACTGAGGAAAAGCATCGTGGGGAATGTCCGATAAAAAATAGTGGAGGTACATATATGAGCTTTTTAGAATTACATGATATTCGTAAGGCCTATACCTTAAATCACCAAGAAAATGTCATCTTGAAAGGCATTAATTTAAACTTTGATCGTGGGGAGTTTATTTCAATTCTTGGGGAGTCCGGCGGTGGGAAATCAACGCTGATGAACATCATTGGGGGACTAGATCATCATTACGACGGGGATGTGTTACTTGATGGTCAGTCTTTGCGTTCGATGAATGTCCGCCAAATGGACCGGTATCGCCGTGAAACGATTGGATTTATCTTTCAAAACTTCAACTTGGTAAGTTACTTAACTGTCCTTGATAACGTCATGTTATCGCTCAAGATGACCAAGGAACCGCATGCGCAACAGGTGCAGCGGACCAAGGATCTGTTAAAACGGGTCGGGCTGGAACAACAGACGCATCAATATCCCAATGAATTGTCCGGTGGGCAAAAGCAACGGGTCGCAATCGCGCGGGCACTGGCGAGTGATCCGGACATTATTATTGCGGATGAACCAACTGGGGCCCTGGATAGTGAAAACACCCAGGAAGTCATGGACATCCTCTATTCGATTGCGGCGGAAGGTAAGTTGGTCATCACAGTGACCCACTCGCAAGAAGTTGCCGACTATGGGACGCGCATCGTGCATTTGGATGATGGCCAAATTCACGATGAATTAGTCATCGGGGCACCGTTTGATGAAGTCGAAAAGCAACCGATGCAGTATCGGACGCTGGGCTTTCGGCAGATGTTCCACATGTCGATGCAGCATATGCGCCGGATGTGGCTGCGTTACTTACTGATTATCTTTGGCTCATCGATTGGGATCAGTAGTATCGTCGTCATGCTGGGGCTCGGTTCGGGGATTCAAAATTACATGAATCATCAGATTACGTCGCAAGTCAATCCGACAGCGGTGCAGGTCTCGAAAAAGACGAGTAAAGTCAGCACGGCCGCACGGAAAAAAGCGACTACAGCCGCTGAATATAAGGACGCTGTCAATCAAGAACAAGTGACCGCGGCCAAAAATGCGGAAGTGACTGCTGCTAATGCCAAGCAATTGGCGGGAATCAAGCACGTCCAGTCTGCGGAATTGGGCTATTACACCAGTGCGCAGGCCAGCTATAAGAAGACCACGGTCACAGCGAGTCTTCAGACGGATAATCCGACGATCTTGAACAAGACGATCAAGAACGGGACGCGTCCTGGCAACAACGAAGTCTTGATTGGTCGGAAGTTAGCCAAGAAGATGGTCGGTAAAAAGGACTATCAAAAAGCGTTGAACAAGAAACTGACGCTTAAAATGGCAACGGTTAATCGCAAGAATCAAGCCGTCACAGTCAAGAAGACGGTCACGGTCAGTGGGATTACGGGCAGTGATGACACCAGTGTTGTCGTTCTACCGAAGACGGTCAAACGGATGTTGAGCGATAAAAACGTCCAATACCGGCCAAATTTTGCCATCGTCCAAATCGATAAATTGTCGCATGTTAAGCAAGTTGAACACAAGATCAAGGCAATCAAGGGTAACAATAAGAAGCAACAGTATAACTATACGGGAATCGGTGATTTAATTGATTCATTGAATACGTATATTCGTTTAGCCACTAACGTATTAACTGGGGTGGCCGGCATTGCCTTATTAGTTTCAGCCATCATGATTATTGTCGTACTGTATGTCAGTGTGTCAGAACGGACGCGTGAAATCGGGGTCTTACGTGCGCTGGGTGCCCGCAAGCGCGATATCAGCCACCTGTTCTTCGCAGAAGCCTTGACGATTGGTGTCTTAGCCGCCGTGATGGGCTTGCTATTCGCAGAAGGTTGGCAATTACTTGGAAACATGGCAATTTACAGTCTGATTAAGTATCCAATCGTTCGAATCTCCGGTGCAGCCATGCTCGGTGGGGTGACTGTCAGCGTCGTAATTAGTCTGCTGGCTGCCTTAGCACCAGCCCACATGGTCGCCCGGTTAGATCCGGTCGAAAGTTTATCACATGAATAAAAGCGGGGGCGGAGTGAATGTATTTCTTTATTACGAGTAAAATTGATTCGCTGCCATCGGCCATTGAATTGGCGATGATTCAGCGGCAAAAGTTGTTTACGAAGCATCGGGTCCCGGCACTGATCGTCACCCGGAACTTTGTACGCGACTTGCATCAGAATATGAAAAAAATTGGTTATGATGATGAGTTTCAAGTGAACATGTACGATTATTTCCAAGGCACCACTGATTATGAAGGGGAACCGTTAACGGCGGCCAACTATCCGCGCGTCACTGGGGAGACCTTGGAACGCGTCAGCCCCAATGAAATTGACGTGATTCAGCGCGAACAACGGCAAAAAGCATTGATGCTCAACAATGACGGCTATCTAGATTACGTTGACATTTTTAATCCGCAAGGGGCGGTCAGCCGGCGCGATTACTATGATACGCGGGGCTTCTTGACGGTGGCCCAGTATTTTGATGAACACCAGAACATCGTCTTGGAACAACACTGTAATTTGCAGCAGCGGCCCGTGTTAGAGACGTTCTTCCGGCCAAATGCCAAGCAACAACCCGTCGCGACGCACCAACGCCTGTTGAATTATCACGGCCAAAATTACGAATTTGAAGACTGGGATCAACTGACTGCATTTTTCCTCGACGCGTTGAATACGGAATACGGCGGCCACGGCACCATGATCGTCGACCGCAGTGATGCCGGGATGAATCCAATCGTTAAAATGACGACGGCAGCGCGCAAGTATGAATTTTTGCACAGTAACTTCACGTTGGATCCTTTGGACGTCGTCAATTCACCAATCGTGCCGTATACCCAGATTGGCTTAGATCATGCGAGCCAGATGTCCGGGCTGATCATGTCGACGCAGGATGAATGCGATGATATGACCAATCATATCCACAACGTCATTCCGACGATTGCGATTCCGGTCGGTAGCGTTAGCGATGAACAATTAGCATCCAAACCCGTCGACTTTAAGACGCGAATTGATGGTAAAGTCATTGCGGTGGCCCGACTCTCAGCTGAAAAGAACCTGGAACAGTTGATCAAGGCGGTCGCTTACGTTCATGAGAAGCAGCCGAACGTGACGTTAGACATATACGGCTACGGTGATTCATGGACCGGGTTTAAAGAAGAAAATCGCTTGCGGGCGCTAGTCAGTTCACAACAGTGGCAGTCATTTATCACGTTTAAGGGCTTTGAAGCCGACCTGGAGCCAATCTATAATACGGCTCAATTGATGGTGCTCACGAGCCAATATGAAGGGTTTAACCTCGGTATCTTAGAGGGCCTGAGCCACGGGGTGCCCGTGGTGTCATATGACATCAAGTATGGGCCATCGACCATGATTCAAGATGGTGTCAATGGCCGACTGATTACACCAAACAATTTGGTCGAGTTAGGCAAGGTCATCCTGGAGCTCTTGCAGCATCCAGCCAAGCTCGCACAAATGAGTGAACACGCTTATGGCAACAGTAGTCGCTTCTCGGAGGCGATGATTTGGCAACGGTGGAATGACCATGTGATTCAGCCGGATATTCAAGCAATGAGGGGAGTTACAACTAATGGAAACGCCTATCACGTCATCGGCTAAGCAAAAGCCGGCCAAGTATGGCACGCGCGACCTACTGCGGCTGATCATGACGCACGCGCACCCGAAGAAAGGCCTATTTATCGTCGGTATCCTGCTGTCGTTTGTGGCGACGATTTGTAGCCTGGGCATCACGTTGATGTTGAAGGAATTTATTGATGCCTTCAATCACGGGACCTCGGGACGATTACTGAGCAAACTGGCGGTCGTTATCGTGGTCCAACTATTCGCCAGTGTCGCTTCGAGCTTTTTGCTCAGTTATACGGGGGTCGACGCCGTCTCAACGTTGCGGAGTGCGCTCTGGCAACACATCGTTGATTTACCGATTCCGTACTTTGACCGCAACCGAACGGGGGAGCTCTCAAGTCGGGTCGTCAATGATACGTCCACGATTTTTGAATTGATTTCCAGCCAGTTCTCGAACGCCATCAACGGGATCATCTCGATTGTTGGCTCGTTAACGTTGATGTTACTATTGAATTTCCGTTTAACGATCATTATTTTAATTGTGGTCCCACTAATGGCCGTGATCATCGTGCCGATGGGCCAAGTCTTAGCACGAATTTCAAAGGCGATTCAAAAGGAAACAGCCAACTTGAACAGCGCGGCAGTACAGATGATTGGTCAAAACCGGTTGGTCAAGGCGATGGTCGCTGAAAAAGCCCTCAAACAACAGGGGAAAGACCAAGTTGACCGTATCAAGGGCTTTAGTGTTCGCCAAATCAAATTGATTTCGGTGCTCAACCCCGTTTTGAACATCATGTTATTGGCTGCCATCTTCATCATCATTGTGTACGGTGGGATTTTAGTCCAAACCAACGCATTGACGATTGGGAGTTTAGTCGCGTTCTTAATGTACGCCGTGCAGATGATCTCGCCGCTCAGCAGTGTCACTGGCCTTGTGACGGCCTTACAACAGACTGTCGGGGCCACGGAACGGATCGACAACATTTTGGATAGTCCGGTCGAAGATAAGCGGCTCAGCGGTGAAACGCTGACGTCGATCAACACGATTGATTTTGATCACGTTGACTTTGGCTATGAACCGGATAAACCAGTCCTCAAGGATATTGACATGCAGATTCAACGTGGGGAACGAATCGCGTTGATTGGCGAAAGTGGGAGCGGGAAGACGACCCTGGTCTCACTGCTCGAATCCTACTACACCCCAACACGCGGCGAGCTAAACGTTAATGGTAAGGCAATGACGAGCTATACGGTGCCGTCGATTCGGGACCGAATCGGCTATGTCAGTCAAGAAGTTGACTTGATGCCGGGGACGATTCGGGATAATTTATTGCTCGGTTCGACTCAAGCCGTCTCAGATGAACGTCTCAGTGACTTGTTGGCGCAGGTCGGTTTAGCAGACTGGCTAGCAGAACTATCGGCTGGCTTGGATACGGATGTCGGTGAACGAGGCTTGAACGTCTCTGGTGGGCAACGACAACGGCTTGCCATCGTCCGGGCACTGGTTCGCGAACCATCCCTATTGATTTTGGATGAAGCGACCGCTAGTCTGGATAATCAGAACCAGGAACGGGTCACGCAACTACTGGCGACCTTGCCCGCAGATTTGACGACGATTACGATCGTCCACCGTTTGAATCAGATTGAAGCCTATCCACGGATTCTGTTCATGGAGGATGGCCGGATTACGGGTGACGGGGACCATAATACGTTACTCGCAACGCATGACCGTTATCGTGATTTTTATCGGTTACAGTATCAACATGGTTAAATTCGTCACAGCTGATTATCGATTGCTGTGATTAGTAAGTGGTTATTGTACGAACAGTGCAATAACCACTTTTTTTACTGATTTTCATGTATTGCACTGGATAGCGATGGATTGACGTTTCACGAAAATGTGAAGGAAAATCGTCAAAAGTATTAATAATTTTAATAATATCGTCAAATTCGGCACTTTTATAATCAAAATTTTGGTTCAAAAAATCGATCTGGTCTGGCCGAAAAATCGGAAACTAACGACACCTGACGGGGGTTCGCCAGTTGAACGAATTACAGTATTATCAACGGTTTAACCGCTTTCTGAGATGGTTGCGGATATTGGAAGAATATAAAATATATTGATATTGAGACAATTTTGAGGGGGTTAATGAAACGCGTAAGTAGTCTATAGTATGCACATTTACTGATTGAATATGATATCGGCCTGTATTTGTTCAAATATTAGAATTTTTATTGACGATTGTGGGGAGAATTGGTTAAGATTTAAACCGTAAACAAGGTTACTTGTTTCACATTCGCATTAGTAATCGATATTAGTTATTTAACGGATTAAATTAAATTACTGATTATCGATTGCTGATCAACGGATGATTTGTAAATTTCATAAGGAGGATATAACCATGAGTTTCTTCAGTGATTTACATTTCTTACCTGGAACCCACACGTCATCACATACGAGTTATGTTAGCAACCAACCACTTGGGACGTTCTATCAATTCGTATTGAACGTGATCGCCGCAATCAAAGGTTAGTTCAATTCTGAACGGGTCGTGATTCAAACTGATAATCAAGCAGCTTGATTTTTGAACGGCTTTACCGATTGATTGCCAACCTTAATTTGTTTCCATTAATCAAGCTCTTCACATGTTTGGGAAGGCCTGAGGATTTAATTATTAACGACAAAGGAGGAGTTATTCATGAGTTTCTTTACTGATTTGCACTTCTTACCAGGAACCCACACGTCATCATACACTTCAAGTGTTTCCAATGACATCTTTGGTGGCTTCCACAGCTTCATCTTAAACTTGATTCCAGCAATCAAGAGTTTG
>NZ_JAGYGU010000028.1:0-37270 GCF_018991255.1 Lactiplantibacillus sp. 30.2.29
AGCTGACGAACAGTAAGCCAGACAAATTAACTAGCGCAATGTGTACGATAACCATTAAAAAATAGCCGCCTCAGATTCGAGGCGGCCTTTTTAACGATATTTAAGTCGTTTTGACCATGCTAGTAACGATTCAATTCCGTCACTAGCAATGGGTAAAACGATTTTTTAAGTTACTCAATTTATCTTCACGTTAAGTCGTGGCACTTCCGAATAAAGCGACACCGGCAATTGCGACAACGATTAGGCCGAGCCATAGGGCAATTTTGAATAAAAATAACCCGATGGCAATCATGAACACCCAACCAATAATTTTGAAACCAATTTTAAAGATAACTTTGAGCAACCACAAACCAATTACTAAAGCAATCAATAAACCGATCATCTATGCGCTCTGCGACGAGAGCTTCCCTCCTTACAAGTCCCATTATGGGATCCTTGTCAGTTAGTATAGCACGGCTGTTCGTCTAGGGGTCGTTGCCGCTTCCGAATTAAGAGAAGCTTAATTTTGCAGCGCTGCGACCTGGCGCACCATTGCCAACTCTTCGTTAGTTGGAATCAGTAACACTTTGATTTGCGAATCAGGACTGCTGATGAGGCCTTCCTGCCCGGCGGCGTTCAAGTCCGCATCCAGTTTGACACCAAAAATGCTGAGTTCATCAACGATTTGTTGCCGGAGCTTGGGATTATGCTCACCGATACCGCCAGCGAAGACTAACGCATCCACGTGTTTCAACTCTGTCAGATAACTCCCGGCGTACTTAACGATTCGGTTGATGAAGATTTCAATCGCCAAGTGGGCCTGCGGATTGGTGGCTTCCTGGGCTCGAATTTCACGCATATCTGATGACACCCCTGAGAGTCCTAATAAGCCGGACTGGTCATTGAGTAACGTCATGATTTCATTCGGGTCAGTCGTCTTTAAGACCTTCATCAAGAATGGCAGCAGTGCCGGGTCGACATCCCCCGCACGCGTGCCCATCGTCACCCCAGTTAGCGGTGTAAAGCCCATCGACGTATCAAACGCCCGGCCAGCTTTGACTGCGGCTAGGGAAGAACCGCTCCCTAAATGCAACGTCACCAGGTTAACTTCTGATTGTGGCTGATCTAATAGCGTGGCCGCACGCCCGGTCAAGTAACCGTGGGAAATGCCGTGTTCACCATAGCGGCGAATGTGATATTGTTGCGTTAAATCATAGGGCAGACTATAAATTGCGTTCATTTCAGGTAAATCGGTAAAGAACTGACTATCAAACACGGCGTATTGCGTCACGTCTGGTAGGGCTTGGGCCATCGTTTCGATGCCACGTGCTTCCATTGGATTGTGCAATGGTGCAAAATCACTCAACTGTTTGATGGCGGTCAACACTTCCGGCGTGATTGCGACCGCCTGCTTGAAGGTCTCGCCACCCGCCACGACGCGGTGCGCCACCGCCGTGATTTCTGATAAGGATTCAATAATTGCTAACTGCTGTAATTCATCTAATAGCATCTGAGCAGCCTGACTTTGACTCAATTGGTCGACAGTCTTCTCAAATTTTTGATGGTCACCGTACTTGATGGTAAAAATCGAACCAGGCATACTGATTCGCTCAACCAACCCACTCGCGACGACGGTTTCGGCAGGCATGGCAAATAATTGCCATTTCAAAGACGAACTACCCGCATTAATAATCAATGTTTTCTGCATTTCTCTCTCAACTCCCAAGTACTAGAATACCGGAATTTTCTGAAAAATGCTCAACTTTTTTCAATCTTAATAAATTGACCATGGGAGCCGCACCAACCCGCACCTTTTTAGGCCAGCGGCGGTTGTGATATCGCTGATTATCCGGAACGTGTTATCATTGAGACGTTAACTTTTAGAGATTAGAGGAACGTATTCATGACAACCTTACCTGAAAACGATGCCGCGCTCGTCCAGCATGGCTTAGCGCACCTAATTCATCACACGCGCAAGCAAATCGAGTCGCTGACTAAGGCGCTCGCACACCTGCCAGTGGCCGATGACCTGCAGCTTAAGGGGACGCTGTTGAAGACCTATGCCAGCCAGATCGACGGTCGCCATCATTTCGTCGAATTACCGGACTATCAGCATCCTGGTCACCAACTCAGTATTCAACTTGATATTAAAAAATCAATTATGGAAAATGCCGAAGATTATTTTAAACGCTACCGCAAGAGCAAACGCGGCCGTGCGACCGTTCAAGCTAACCTGACTAAGGCTGAAGCCGAGTTACAACAACAGCTCACGACCCAAGCCAATTTTGACCCGACTGATGCCCAACAAGTGGCGACACTCAAAGCAAAATTGATCGACGCCGGTGCGATTCACACCCAGGTTTTGCATTCATCGAAAGCGCCAGAACCCGCTCACCCGCGCCGGTTTTACACCCATGACCATGTCTTAGTCGAGGTCGGCAAAAATAGCCACCAAAACGACCACCTGACCATGACGGCGCGCAAAGATTATTACTGGATGCACGCGGGCGGTGAAATTCCGGGGTCGCACGTCGTCATTCACAGTACACATCCGAGCGAACGGACCTTGCACGAAGCAGCCGTCTTGACGGCTTATTATAGTAAGGGCCGACAACTCAAGCGCGTCCCCGTCGACGTCCTCACCGTGGGTCAAATGCATAAACCCAAGGGGGCCAAAGCTGGCTTAGTGACTTTCAGTGGTCCAGCCAAAACCTTGACGGTAGCGCCGGACGCCAACCTAGTCACCGAACTACGCGAACAGGAGACGACTAATGACACCCATTGATACTTATATTGCGGCCGCACCAGCAGCCTATCGCGACCAGCTCACTGCCATTCGTCAGACGATTGCCACCAATCTACCAGGCGCTGAAGAACAGCTCAAATACCAAATGCCGACCTTTTATTGGCATGAGAATGTGATTCACTTCGCACTCAACCAGCACCACTTTGGCTTATACCCAACGCCCAGCGCGGTGACTGCTTTTCAAGCCAAGTTGACCGCCTATAAGACGAGTAAAGGAGCCATCCAATTCCCACTGGATGCCCCCTACCACTAGATTTAATTGGTGCCATTACGGCTTTTCGTCGGCGCGAAATCATCGCCAAATACGACCTTTAGGCTTAGCGCTGCCACCATGACTGCGCTAAAAAGTCAATGGCTGTGACGTCGTCCAGGGCGACCTGGTTCACCACGCCAGCTTGTTGATTCAATAGTAGCTGATGGTCGTTCACAGCCGCAATGAGCCCGCTTGACTGACGGCCATCGCTCAATGTGAGCTGGACAACGCAGTTCAACTCATAGGCTTGTAATATCGACGCTTCAATTGGTTTCAGCTGTTCCATGTCCATCACCTCATCGAAATAGTAGCTCTATCATAGCACACTTTTAGAACGTACGTTCGACAAAAAGCATTACATTTTGATGACGTTGATTTTACGGTCGTTTGTAACCATCAGTGATTGCGAGTGCCAACTAATAACACGCTTAACTACCGGGATTACCGAACATTGTCATCATTTTTTGACTAATCAGCAGCTAAATCAACTGTGTTTAGAATCGTGAACCAATCCCTTTCAATCGGCTAGCTGATTCTGACCATCATTGCCACCTAAAATGGCGCCTCAAGTGGATTCGTCTACTTGAAGCGCCATTTTTATTAAAATTCGGTCGTCGAATACCATAATCCCAACATCCTGTGGCGGTCCGGCTAACCGTTACTCGTTTCAACCATAGCAGCATCTGTTGCGACGCTCACTAACACCACGTCATCCTTGCGTTGCAGTACCGAATATCAGCAACAGAGCACTAGCGACGTGACCTACTTCAAAATCTCGTTGATTGCTGCGACCTCATCGGCACTAAAGTCCAACTGTTTAGCCGCGTCAAGGTTGGCGTGTAAGTGGTCGATGCTCGTCGTGCCAATGATGACACTGGTGACCGTTTGAGACCGCAATAACCAAGCTAACGCCATTTGGGCCAAGGTTTGACCGCGCTGTTGTGCGATGTCATTTAAGGCATTCAACTGCGCCACGACCGGCTGCGTCCCCTGTTCAAACAGATATTTATTGGTGCGATGGATTGGGAAATCCGCTGGAATGCCGTCTAAATAGCGCTGGCTCAGCAGTCCTTCCGCCAATGGCCCGTATGCTACTAGTCCCGCACCATGTTGGCCAAGATAGTCCAATAAACCGGTCGTCTGGGCCTGCTGATTCAACATATTGTAAGAATACTGGTTGACCGTGAACGGCGTGTGCATGTCATTGAAATACTGAATCATCGTCGCGGTCTGGTCCCGGTCGTAGTTGGAAATCCCGACGTACAGCGCTTTCCCCTGGCGAACCAGCTGGTCAAGTGCTTGGGCCGTCTCCTGCAAATCAATATTAGGATCTGGACGATGCGAATAGAAAATATCGACGTAATCCAGATGCATCTGCTTGAGACTCCGATCCAATGAGCTAATCAGTGTCTTACGTGAGCCAAACGCCCCATATGGCCCGGGCCAAGCGGGATAACCCGCCTTAGTCGTAATGACTAACTCATCACGATAGGGTTTCAAATCACGTTGCATAATTTGCCCAAAAGTCCGTTCCGCCGAACCTTTCGATGGCCCGTAGTTATTCGCTAAATCAAAGCTGAAGACACCATGGTCAAATGCGTCTAACACGACTTCCCGTGAACGGGCAAACGGGGCTTCATCCCCGAAATGCCGCCATAATCCTAACGAAATCACTGGTAATTGTAACCCAGTCTTACCGACACGCCGTATTGGCAACTGATCGTAGCGTGTCCCTGCTGCCGAATAAGTCATTATTTACTCACCTCATCTAATTTTTAAATACAATTTATATTATACCGCTTCTGTATTTTTGGTACCGTTTTAATGACTGCTATCTCGGCTAATTTTGATCATTAGCGGTAGTTGGGGGAAAGATGAGGAAAACATCCCAGTGATTGGCTTAGACGACGCCTCCACTGAAAATTGACGTAAACTCGCACTGTTTCCAGCAGTCCAAAGCTGGCTGCCTTTTAACTTAAGAATCGACACATTTTACCTTGACTAGCACACCCCTCACTGATAATACTTAGCTTGTTGTGAGAACAAGTCGTAATAGAGGCCGTGCTGGACCATCAGCGTTGCATGTGTCCCGCTTTCAACGATGGCGCTGTGATTTAAAACGAGGATCCGTGAGCTGAAGCGAGTCGAGCTCATGCGATGAGAAATATAGACCGCCGTCTTATTGGCAACCAGCTCATTGAAGTGCGCATAAATCTCCGCTTCAGAGATTGGGTCTAACGCAGCGGTCGGTTCATCTAGCACAATGATGGGCGCATCTTTGTACCAAGCCCGGGCAATGGCGATTTTTTGTAATTCACCACCAGAGAATTGGACGCCATTAGCATCCAACTGCGTCCCAATCGCGGTTTCGCCTTGATGCGGGAGGCTCGCAATTTTTTCCCAGACGCCAGCTAGTTTCAACGACCGTTTGGCCCGAGCCGCATTCAGTGTGGGCGCCGACGAAACGTTGTCGTTGACTGAAAAACTAGATAATGAGAAGTCTTGAAACACCACCGAAAACAGGGCTTGATAGTCAGCAACGCTTAAATCATCGATGTTGACACCATTAATCTTGATCGTGCCAGATGTCGGTTGAATCAATTTGACCAACAATTTCACCAGCGTCGTCTTGCCACTCCTCCCATTAGGCCCGACGATGGCTAACCGTTCGCCCTCGTGGATGGTCAGGTTGATATCGTTCAGTGCCCACCTGTCACTTCCAGGATAGCGATAAGACACGTGGCTAAATTCGATTTGGCAGTCCGTCCCCAAGTCCGGGAGCGGTCGTTTACCAGAATCATCGGTGGTATCGCCAAAATTCATGAACTGAATATACTGATCCATTGTTTTAAATGAGCTTTCTCGTTGGCCCCAAGCACTAAAAACGGTGGCTAACGTGGCCATTAATTGCTGCAAATAGCCGACATAGACGACCACGCTCCCGACTCCAATGGCCCCAGTGGCACTCTTCATCGAGACTAATAGATACAATAAGCCGACAACACCATATGTAATCAACGTATTCATGCTGGCAACCTGCGCGACCCTGACCTGAAAATCAGCGTCTTTTTTGATCTGCTGGTAGACGTCCTCACGCGCCTTCCTAACTGTTTTACCAGTCAGATCATACAATCTGAGTGTCTTGCCAAAAATCGGCGTTTTAAATAAAATCTCGCCGTAATAGTCGAGCACCCGATTGAATTGAATATTATAGGCGAAAAACTGCTTCATGATTTGACTTCTCGCAGTCGTAATTGGTCGCGAACTAAGCAGTGGAATCACGACCAAGCCGATGACGACCAGGATGAACCACGGCGAATTAACGAAATTCCCCAATGAGTCATGGGTCGTCGCATGGGCAAAAATCATCACGACAAGCGAACCGGCCGCCAGCACACAAGTGGTTCCAAACGAAATCAGGCCGTTCAAAATATTGGCCACGAAAACTGTAAAACCACCCGTGTAAGTGAAGCCAGTTTTGACCGTGCTATACAGCTTTCTAAAGGCCGGGTCAATAAAAGTCGGATAGTCGGCATCGAGCATTTTGGTCGCCATGTTGCGCCGTGCGTGGGCCAAAATCAGATGTGCACCCGAGTTCGCTCGCACTTTGAAATATTCGCTGATTAGATTCAAAACCAACAAGATCAATAAAAAACCGACTGTTCGCCAAATCACGATTGGTTGGTCATCCGCACGCACCAGCAGGTTGATGATTTGGCCAATAAAGAAGATATTGACGAAGATGCTGATGGTCGAAATCACCGAGGCACACAACTGAATGCCAAAAACATGTGGATACAGCTGATTGGCATATCTGATATAGCCCCGGGCCTTAGCCAAATCCGCGTTAAATTGTCCAAATTTATTCCGTTGCATCCGCGCCATCCCCCTCCTGATAATATTGACTTTGCGCGTGGTATAGGGCTGCATAGGCTGGATTAGCTTTCATCAAATCCTGATGAGTCCCCGCATCCGCGATTCGGCCATTCTGAACGAGGAAGACAATATCCGCAAACTGCGTCGAGGCCAAACGATGGGAGATGAAGATGGAAATCGTCCCCTTCGACAAGTCGTGATAGTGCTGATACAGTTCACTTTCAGCTAGCGCATCCAGGGCCGCAGTCGGTTCATCCAGAATCAACACTGGCCGCTTTTGATATAGCGCTCGGGCCAGCATCAGCTTCTGAGATTGCCCACCTGACAGGCTCATCCCCTGATCATCGACGTACTGTGTTAGATTCGTTTGCAGCCCCGCCGGCAAGTCCTGGACATCCTTCCACAATCCAGACTGTCTGATGGCGGCTTCCATGGCCGGGGTAGCTGTTTTTCCAAAAGTAATGTTGTTTTCTAACGTATCTGCAAACGTTGCGGACTCCTGAAAAACGGGTGCAAACAGCCCTAAATAGTCATGATAATCGAACGTCTCACTGGGCTGATCATTGATCAATATCGTGCCACTAGTCGGCTTCAGTAAGCCCATCAGTAGCGCGACCAGTGTGGATTTACCCGCGCCATTGAGTCCGACTAGCGTCACCGCCGTATTTTTATGGATGACAAAACTAACATCATCAATAATTTTTTGATCATGATTTGGATAATGATAGCTGACGTTTCTAAACTCGATTTTTTCTACTTGCGCCTTATTTTGCGGTTGGTGCTGCTTTGGTCAAGTACCAGTGAATATTCTGAAAGATCGAATTCTTTTTGTGCGTTAGATTCACAATCATCCCCCCTTTTCCAGCTGATTAGGCCGATTTCGCTCTGAACAATCCCCGTCTATCACGTTTCATGACACGACGCCTACTCGGACTGTTAGCTTCAAAACGGCGCTAGTCTCACCAGCAACAACTGAAACCAGTTCGCTAATCTAATCATTTTTTAATTGCTTTATTATATTACAATCATATGCCATGTCAATTTATCACTCGGCATGGCGCTAGTTATTACGCATTGTGCTAGTTAAATTATCATGATTCATGGTTAAATCATGACCAGTTGGCGTCCTGTTCGTCAGCCGATGCGCGTCTTATTCCGACCTCCGGGGCTGGCTGACAACGCTGGAACAGGGCGGACATCGATTTGAACTCACACAGAAACCCACTGTGCAATTTCAAATACGAGTCTTCTTCTAGCCCGGGAAGCCCACCCGGACAAGAAGAATTTCGCCCTTGAGCATTGTCCGCCAGCCCCTCCAGTCGGGAACCCGCTCGAATGGCGGATGAACGGCCACTTATCTGGGTACAATTGACCACTGAATATTAAGTGACTGGTCCTTCAGGCAAACTTTTAATTGGCGTCAATAATGCTTTATCACACTTAATTACTGAAAAAATCAGTTAAATTTTATTCGCAAGATTCAACGGACATTAGTCTTGAATTTCGTCTCAAATTACCTTCATTTATAATTTGAGACTTTGCTATCTCAGACGATTATAGAAAGTTGTGACAAATTCAGTGAAACTGCTGATTCGAAAAGTTAAAACATGGGTTAGGAAGCTTAGCTATCATTAAAAACTAGTCTGACAGTTGAATGTCAAAATGACCTTAGACTATGAATCAACGACTAATCTAAGAAAAAGTTGAGTCCGCACATGTCTGCCTTTCGAATACCATCCAGGCTGGAAGGTATTTCTGACAATGCTCAGCGATGAAATTTCACTTAACAAGCGTCTTTTGCTTGGTTAGTGAAAGACCAGTATTTAAGACGTGGGTTGTCGGCTTAAATCTGTGTCCATCGCGTTCCAGCGTTGTCAGAAATACCTGGAAGCCGGCCTAGGACGTCGCCACAACAGCAAGTTTACGCTAAGTCGCACTTCTTCCAGCGAGTCTCAGCTGGCAGCCCTTGAACTTAGAACTTGTCATGATTTAACCATCTTTAAGGCTAAAGAATAACTAGCACAACGCGTAGTTATTACGCTGATTGAACCGGTCAGTTCATTGGATGGCGATTTGGAAACTGTAGTCCCCAACTGCCCGATTCCCCGATAATGCCATGCCAAAAAGGCAGTCCTCGCATTTGCCAGGACTGCCTCACTTAGGAGTTTATGTGATGTCTGCTGTTGTTGCCTGAATGAAACTCGGATTTGAAATATGGTTCAACAGGACGTGGTTATTTCAAACCAACCTCTATTGTAATCCGGAATGTGCGGTTCGTTAAGCGATACCCATTAGAACTGTGGCAGCCGATTGTAGTAGGCCAAGTATTGACGCGCGTGCACGGCATCGACGACGATCTTGGTCACACTGGTGTTGGCGGGCTCTGGCAGGCTCATCGGGTCTTTTGGTTGGAGCACCGCGAGCGCCATGGCCTTGACGGTAAAGCCGTGGGTCACGACAATCAGTTGTTCATCGGGATAGGCCTGGGCCATGGCTGTCAAAAAGGCTTGAACTCGTTGCTGCACGTGTACAAACGTCTCGCCGTCCGTCGCCACATCGACGTAACTCGGTAAGACGTCCTGCAACATTGGATCAAAATACTGCGGATAGGCGGCCAATAGTTGGTCGTTGACCTGTCCATCCCATTGCCCATATGAAATTTCTAGCAAACGTTCATCTGTACTAACGGGCAAGTCACGGCCTGCATTCAAAATAGCCGCGGTTGCCTGTGTCCGGTCGAGTGGACTACAAATGAGTCGGTCCGCAAAACTAATATCAAACGCGTCGTGTAGCGTTTGGGCCTGTTGCCGACCTACGGCATTTAGGTGCGTGATGTCAGTATTGATCGTGCCCTGTTTGAGATTTTGCGCATTGGCCGTTGTTTGACCATGCCGTACCACGTAAAAAGTTGTCATTGTGCGCCTCCAAGATTAGATTATTATTAATTACAGTGATGATGTCACAGGTTTTTCTCATTAACATGCTTGACAAACCAGAATTTGCTTGCTAAATTAATACCAACGCAATTCAAGCACCGGCAATCATGACCGGTCAGTCGAAAGGAGTCTAACTGATTATGGCACAGCGACAACTCAACAATCAATATCATATCAGTTCCTCCTGGTCTACGCACTCATCTGTGTTGGCCTAATTTTGCGTTCGCAAATCAGCCCGAGCACGGATGTTAGACATTCGCTACCGGGCGCAATTGCTTCAGATTGTCATTAACCGTCCTGGTAGTCGAAATCGACTGCGAGGACTTTTTTGTTGTTACCGACTAATCGGGCGAAACGCCACAGTTGCCTGATACACGAACTGATGATGGTTCATGTTAGTACTAGCTGACTAACCATCGAGATGTGATTAGGTCGACCTGCTCCAGACGATTAGCCGTTTAACTGCCATTAAACAATCGAAAGCGAGGATTTTTTATGCCAATTTATAATTTTTCTGCTGGTCCAGCGGTCTTGCCGCAACCCGTCATTGCCCAAATTCAAGCAGCGTTACCGTCATTTCAGAATTCTGGGATGAGTATCTTGGAAATCTCCCATCGCTCCGACCTGTTCGAACAAGTCATCAATGACGCCGAACAGGACTTGCGGGACCTAATGGCGATTCCCGATAACTACCGAGTGCTGTTCTTTCAAGGTGGCGGGACCTTGCAGTTCACCGCTGCCCCGTTGAACCTCGCGACGAACCATCACCACATTGGCCTGCTAGATAGCGGACACTGGGCACAACGGGCTGGCGACGAAGCCCAACGCGTTGACACCAAAGTCACCGTCCTTGGCAGTAGCGCCGCCACCCATTATGACCGGCTACCCACTATCGAACAGCCACTCGATCCAACCCTCGACTACGTTCATTTGACGACCAACAATACGATTGAAGGAACCATGACGACCGATTTGCCAGCCACCGGCGATATTCCACTGGTCGCCGACATGTCTTCTAACTTTTTAGGTGAATCCTACCGCGTCAGTGATTTTGGCCTGATTTTTGCCGGCGCTCAGAAGAACCTGGGCCCTGCTGGTTTGACGCTGGTCATCGTTCGCGAGGACTTGATTGGCCACGCCCAACAGCTCCCCAGCATGCTGGATTATCAACTGTTCGCTGACAAACACTCGATGTTCAACACGCCACCCGTTTTTGCAATCTATGCCGCGGGGCTCGTCCTCAAGTGGCTCAAACAACAGGGTGGCTTAGCAGCGATGACGGCGCGTAATCACGCTAAAGCCGCGCTACTGTACGACTTTCTCGACCAGTCACAACTATTCACGAATCCCGTTAAAGCCAGCGACCGCTCAACGATGAACGTGCCTTTTGTCACCGGCAACGCCGAACTAGACGCCGCCGTCATCGCTGGTGCCAGCCAACACGGTCTCTTGAATCTAAAGGGCCACCGCTCCGTTGGGGGCATGCGAGCCAGTCTCTATAACGCCATGCCACTTACCGGGGTCCAAGCCCTCGTTGACTACTTAGCCGCATTTGAAGCCCAACATCATTAATATTCGAACGATCCGAGGAGGAATTTAGTTATGTATCAAATTAAAACTTACAACGCCATCGCCCCAGCCGGTCTCAACACATTTTCCGCTGATTACGCGCTGAACCAGTCTGACCAGCCCGATGCCTATCTGATTCGCTCGGTCAACTTGCACCATGAAACACTACCCACGTCGCTCAAGGTAATTGCTCGCGCCGGCGCCGGTGTCAACAACATTCCGCTCGACCAAGCAACCGCAAATGGTACCGCCGTTTTCAATACGCCCGGCAGTAACGCCAACGCCGTCAAGGAACTGATTATCGGCCTCCTGATCGTCGCTTCTCGCCATTTGATGGCCGCCGCCAGCTATTCAGCAAAGCACACTGAGGCGGACGTTTCTCAGCGGACTGAGCATGACAAGACCCAGTTTAACGGCTCCGAATTAACGGGTAAGACGCTGGCTGTGATTGGCCTGGGCCACGTCGGTTCACTAGTGGCCAACGCCGCCCTCAATCTAGGGATGAACGTGATTGGTTATGACCCCTACCTATCTGCCGATGCCGCCTGGAATATTGCCAAACAAGTGCAGCGGGCCGCGACCCTGACCGACGCCGTTAAACACGCCGATTTCGTCACCGTCCACGTCCCTAAAAATCCGGACACGCTAAATTTACTTAATGCGGAAGCTTTCGCTGCAATGCCCGCCGGTGTCCAGTTATTCAACTATTCACGCCTCGGCATCGTGGATAATACCGCCGCCTTAGCAGCCATCGCCGCACATCACATCGCGCACTACTACACCGACTTTGGCGAACCGCAGCTCGCTGACAACCCGGACGTCACCGTCACCCCCCATATCGGTGGCTCAACACTAGAAGCCGAGGTCAACGGTGCCACGCAGGCCGCGCGAACCATCATGACTTACTTAGAGACCGGTAACGTCCACGCCGCCATCAATCTGCCGGACCTAAACGTCCCATTCAACGCCGCTTACCGTTTTACCATCATTCACCAGAACGTGCCCAACATGGTGAGCCAAATCACGGCGAAACTGGCTGCAGCCAACCTCAATATCACGACGATGGCCAACGCTGCCAAGCACCAAACGGCCTATACGATTATTGATGTCGACGACTTACAACAACCGCAACATGCCCAACTAATCGACGAACTGACGAAGATTCCCGCAGTCATTCGGGTGCGGTTGCTACAACAGGATTAATGGTTCGTCTTGCTTAACCCTGCTCAAATCTGCATCATCATGGAATTGGTGTTGACTAGTTTCTGGCCTGTATGCGCTAAGTTTTCAAACATAAATGCGGACTAGCTATGACTATCCGTAACTTTCAGAAATCAAGCGCTGACAGGCTTTTGACATGTCGCTACCAAAGTTTTGGGCATTGATATCAGCCCAAATATTCCCGCGTTAGTTTACTTAATTAAGCTAGCACGGCCTCCAACAGGTCGTGCTAGCTTTTTTGACTGAATAATGTTAACCATTAAAATGTTTATATTGCTTTTAATCTATTTTTAATGTATTCTCATCTACATATCATACTTATTTGAGTAGGGGGTACATATTTTATGCAATGGAAATTATTTACAACTGTTGCGACACTGACCGCAACCACCGGGGTTCTATTAGTGGGTTGTGGGCAATCATCATCTAGCTCTAGTAACGCCGGCAATACGACGGCCAAGATGGCCAGCACCCAAGTTCTGAATTGGTCAGAAAACGGGCAAGACTTGACCACTTTGGACCCGTCGCTTGCGACCGACGTGGTTAGTGGCACGATGATCAGCAATTCGCAGGAAGGCCTGTATCGGCTCGGTAAAAATAGTAAGGTCACGCCTGGGATTGCCACTAAGACGACCGTTTCAAAAGATAAAAAGACTTATACGTTTACCCTGCGGAAGAACGCCAAGTGGAGTAACGGCGATCAAGTCACGGCCAAAGATTTCGTTTACGGCTGGCAACGGACCGTCAATCCGAAGACGGCTTCCCAATACGCTTACTTGTACTCTGGCATCAAGAACGCCGACAAGATCGTTAACGGCAAGGCCAAGCCAAGTACGCTGGGGATCAAGGCAGATGGCAAGTACAAGTTGACGGTCACCCTGGAAAAACCAATGCAGTATTTCAAATTACTGATGGGCTTCGTCTCCTTCTTCCCACAAAATCAACATGCGGTTGAAAAATACGGCAAGGATTACGGGACGAGCGCCAGCAAGATGGTCTACGACGGGCCATTCAAGATGACCGGTTGGAAAGGGACGAACTCTACTTGGGCATTGAAACGTAACTCAGCTTATTGGGATAAAAAGCACGTTTACCTAACGAAGATCAACGACCAAGTTGTCAAGTCAACCACGACGGCCTTCAACCTCTTCCAGAGCAACAAACTGGATATGGCAACCTTGTCTGGACAACAAGTTAAAAACGAAAAGAACAATAGTAAGTTAGTCGTCCGCAAGTCTTCACGCTTGAACTACTTGGAATTTAACCAGAAGAAGGTCAAGCTCTTGGCTAACAAGAAGATCCGGCAAGCAATGTCCTTGACGCTTAACCGCAAACAACTGGTTAACGACGTGCTCGGTGACGGTTCCGTCACACCAAAGGGCTTTGTCACGACCGGTCTGGCCACTGACCCAACCACGGGCAAGGACTTTGCGACTGAAAACACGGTCAAATCATCCGTAACTCAAGACAACGCCAAGGCGAAGAAGCTTTGGAAGGAAGGCTTGGAAGAAACAGGCAAGAAGTCGGTCACTTTGACATTGACGCATGACGATACGGACCAAATGAAGGCCCTCGCTGAATACGTTCAAGGGCAATTAGAGAAGGAACTACCTGGCTTGAAGGTTCAAAGTGTCACGGTTCCATACAAGACCAGAATTTCTCGTGAACTGGCCGGTAACTTCCAACTCGTCATCTCTGCTTGGCAGGCCGATTTCGCTGACCCCGTCTCTGATTTAGGCATCATGACGTCGACCAACGACTACAACTTCGGTAAGTGGACGAACAAGTCCTTCGACAGTGCCATCAATACGGCCAACAGCACCACCAGCACGAAGAAACGCTGGCAAGCACTTTCGACCGCTGCCAAGACATTGGGCACTGACCAAGGTGTCGCACCATTATCCCAAAACGCGGTCGCTCAAATGGTCAATCCAAAGTTGAAAGGCCTCGTCTACAACACAGCCGGTATCAACTACAACTTCAAGAGTGCTTACATGGCCAAATAGGATTCTCTCTAAAAATCAGTAATACACGCTAATTACGGACTCCCTGCAGTATGGTGGGAGCCCGTTTTTGAGTTCAAAGACAGCCAGCTTAGGACCGCTGGAAATGTTGCGAGTTAGTTGGTGTGCTGTTCGTCAGCCAGCCCCGGAGGTCGGATTAGGAAGCTCTCGGCTGACGAACAGCAATCCAGCTAACTGGTACTTTTAATTATTAATGAGCTCAACGCGTGTTAATTACCTTAATTATTAGCGCTGAAAAATTGATTCTCATTATCCTTTAATGTATCCTCGTGAACATCCAGTTGGGGGAGTTCACATATGAAATGGAAAATTGTTTTAACAACTGCGACCGCTGCCGCGACATCCGGCTTACTATTGGCAGCCTGCAGTCAGAGTCATACTGCTTCAGATAATGGGGGAAATTTGAAATCAGACATGGCTAGTAGCCAAGTTTTGAATTGGTCCGAAAATGGTTCCGAGTTAACGACGCTAGATACGTCCCTCGTGACCGATTCCATTAGTGCCAACATGATCAATAACACGATGGAAGGCCTCTACCGCATTGGTGCCAATAATAAAATCACACCTGGGATTGCCACCAATGCCGTCGTTTCGAAGGACAAGAAGACCTACACCTTCACCTTGCGTAAAAATGCCAAGTGGAGTAACGGCGACCCGGTGACCGCACAGGACTTTGTTTATAGTTGGCGGCGGACGATCGATCCGAAGACCGCTTCACAGTACGCTTACTTATATGCCGGCATCAAAAATGCCGAACAGATTACGAATGGCAAGGCAAAGGTCGATAGTTTGGGGATCAAAGCTGATGGTAAATATAAACTGACTGTCACTTTGGATAAACCGATGGCCTACTTCAAAATTTTGATGGGCTTTGCCATCTTCTTCCCACAAAATCAACACGCGGTTCAAGACTATGGCAAGGACTACGGGACGACTGCCAGCAAGATGGTCTATGACGGGCCGTTTACCATGACCGGCTGGAAAGGCACGAATACGACCTGGACCTTGAAACGCAATCCGCATTATTGGGACAAACGCCACGTCTATCTCGAACGCATCAATGACCAAGTCGTCAAGTCACCGACTACTGGGTTCAACCTCTTCCAGAGCAACAAGCTCGATATGGCAACCTTGAGCGGTGAGCAGGTCAAAAATGAACGTAATAATCCGAAATTAGTCCTTCGGAAGACGTCCCGTTTGAACTACCTAGAATTCAATCAGAAGAAAGTCCCCGCTTTAGCCAACGCCAAGTTACGCCAGGCGATGTCGCTGGTCATTGATCGGCAAGAACTCGTTAAAAACGTCCTCGGCGATGGGTCGACCGTGCCTAAAGGCTTCGTCACCACGGGCTTAGCCACCGACCCAACGACTGGTGAAGATTTCGCCACTGAAAACAGTGTCGCAGAAGCCGTAACGCAAAATGACGCTAAGGCTAAACAACTCTGGGCAGCAGGACTCAAAGAAGTCGGTAAAAAATCGTTGACGCTCTCGCTCACCCATGACAGCGTTGACCAGACTAAGGAAACGGCTGAATACCTGGAAGGACAATGGCAAAAGGAATTACCAGGCCTCAAGATTACTGACATCACCTTGCCGTTTAAAAATCGGTTAGCACGTGAAACGGCCGGCAACTTCGAACTTGCCATCTCGGGCTGGCAAGCGGACTTTGCAGATCCAATCTCAGACCTGGGCATCCTGACATCGACTAACGACTACAACTTTGGTAAGTGGAACAATGCCGACTACGACGCCGCTATCAAGCAGGCTCAAACTGCCACTAACAACTCAGCGCGGTGGCAAGCGATGGGCCGCGCCGAAAAAATCATCGGTACCGAATCCGGCGTCGTGCCTTTAACACAAAATACGATCGCTCAGATGGTCAATCCGAAGTTGAAGGGCCTGATTTATAATACTTCCGGCACCAACTACAACTTCAAAGACGCTTATTTGGAAAAGTAAGTTGACTGAGCGCTACACAGAGCGACTAGTTGCTTTTAGCAGAAAGTAGCCGGCAGCATTACTGCTTTCAAGCCGTCGTGCGAGACTAACTTGAGCCGACCTGTCTTATCAATTAGCCTTCAATCAAGCTTCAATTCACGCCTGAATGGACACTTTATCGGCACCGCAAGTATTGGATTACTGCTTGCGGTACCGATTTTTTAGTTGCCATATTTTTATATTTGATAGACACATTTTTGGAATACTATGGATTATGTATAAATATTGACAAAATTATATAAAAAGTTTTTAATTAGAATAAATGAAAGCAATTTCAAAAATGACTTAACTATGTAAAGGAAGCGTTGATGGCATGAATATTGAGCTCTTCATCGCCCGTCGCAAGGCACTGGGTCTTTCGCAAAAAGCCCTTGCAGACGGCATATGTACCCAGGCAACATTAAGTAAGTTTGAGAATAATGGTAAGGCCCCTGCCATTCGAATCGTGGCGCAATTGTGCCAGCGGCTGAACCTTCAATTGGAAGATGTCTTTCCAACTGAACGGGTCGCGGATGCTGCAGTCTTGAAGATTCTGGAACAAGTCGAATTTGATTTGATCACCGCAGAATATCAGGATGCTGAAGAACAACTCGAAAAGGCCGCTGATATGCCGCGGCACGATCGTGAGACTAAGCTCCAATACTGTTATCTAAAGGGTTACGTGGCGGCACTTAACCACCATCCGATCAGTGACGTGGTCTTTAACTTCGACCAAATCATCACGGACTTGGATGAATCGCACATTACGATTTACACCCAGTTGGCTTATTGCGGAACCGGGATTGCTTATCAGCAGACCGGCGATAACGACAAGGCCCAATATTATTTTGAAAAGGTCCGGCACGCTCTGCCCAACTTGCCACTAGAGACGACCGCAAGTATCTGGCGCGTGATTAACCTCGCCTATTACACCGGGGCCTTTTACGCTAGCATCGCAGATACTGAACGTAGCCTGCAACTACTCAACTACGGGATTGAAATCTGTGCTCGGTTCCACGTCACCTACTACGCCGCTCGCATCAAGTTCTTACAGGCCCAACTCGCGACGGATACTGATGAAGTTCATGAGTATCTCAACGACGCGGCTGCCTTTGCCCGGATGAACAAAAACCATCAATTGCTTAAGAATATTTCAAGTTATTCAAATTCCCATTAATTAGCGGTGAAATAATTGCAATTGGTTAAGAAATCGCCTAAACTGCAAGTATCAAATGACGAGTGCTTAACAACCATTGAGGAGGTCCTGCCCATGTTATTAGCAGGTTTATTAGTTGCAGCTGGTTTAGCTGCTGTCGCCGGGGTTGTCGCTGGCAACCGAGTTCCTGCTGCGCAACCAGTCAGAATCAAGCATGACCAACGTACGCCTCAGAATCGGCGGTAATGTCGAGTATGCGCACTAGCTATCTTCGTGATAGCTGGTGCGTTTTATTTTGGATCAAGTTGTGA
Source organism: Lactiplantibacillus sp. 30.2.29 (assembly GCF_018991255.1). Lineage (NCBI taxonomy): Bacteria > Bacillati > Bacillota > Bacilli > Lactobacillales > Lactobacillaceae > Lactiplantibacillus > Lactiplantibacillus sp. 30.2.29. The sequence continues at coordinate 18,109 of NZ_JAGYGU010000028.1, forward strand.
GACAAAATCCTTTAGCCCCGATTCGGGGTTTGCTATAATAAATTATTATAGTTAATTAATTAACTCACTGTTATATCGGCGTTTTATAGATTGTCGTTCCGAGTAGTATTATAATTATTTATGCAAATGAGTGGGTTAATCCTCAGGCCAACTAAATTAGCACACCCGTTTAACTGATTATCACAAGTTATGATTAAGCCAGCGAACATAGGCCCGCTGATCGCCTTTTTTTTGGTCGTTTTTTGGAGCTTATTAGTTTCAGTTATAACTTAAACACGTTAACTTATTTGGTTCAAAAATTTGACCGTTACCGCCAAATGCGACGCCCACAGCCTGCAGCCGACTTCATGTAGACCAATTTTTAGTTAGCTGGCTATTTCCGACAACCCCTTAACTGATACGAATCATTTATGGTGTGTAACCGCTTTTATAATTGAGCCTGGTACTTATTGAAGATGGGTAATAAAATTTATTTATCACTTGACCCCTTTAACTTTATCAATCGCGGTCATGGCTATCATTTCAAGGGTTTCTTAAGTGCCAGTGATCTATAATGACCCGTTTCAAATTGACAAATTAGTCCCGATAGATAATCAAACAGCCCTTTAACTGATAAATTAAACTGATGATTCAAAAGCTTGAATGGTGTCAAACCAGCATCCATACCAATTTCAAGTGTTCGGCTTATTAATAATCATTATAATTTCAGGACATTAACTATTCTGTGAATTTATTTTTACGAATTATCCTGACACTATTCGTTATAACAATGGTATGATTAACATGACGTATAATAACCAGCTTTAATCAATCAGTCGGAGCCTGCTTACCTGCGACTATTAATTGCTCAACCAACATTAATATTTTATGGAGGCTACATTTTTCATGAACATTAAAGACTTGTATTACTTCCAACGCTTGATCAGTACGCAAAGCTACACGCAAACCGCTGCTGATTTTCACGTTAGCCAACCAACAATTTCACAAGCAATTAAGCGACTGGAGCGTCATTTCCAAGTGACGCTATTCTTTCGTCAAGCAAAAACCAAGGCGCTCGTCCTGACACCGAGCGGCCAGCAGCTTTTGCTCGCGGCCAATGATATTATCAATAACTGGCAACACGTCAACGAATCAATCAGTCACCTCCGTCAACACACACTGCGGTTTGGGATCGAACCCTCCGTCAGTGAACATTACTTACCAGCATTAACTAAGCCCATCATCGAACAGGACTTGCTTAGTAGCGTCCATACCGTTGAAATGGGAGCCAACCAACTCGTTAAGCAAGTCTTGGCTGGTCAGCTGGACCTTGCCATCAGTGGCAACTTGGATCAAACGCTCGATGAACGCCTGGCAGTCACGCCATTGCGGCCATTTAAATTCCGCATCTTGGCTAACCCAGACCATCCGCTAGCCAAGTCGGATCACCCGACCTTTGCGGAAGCGCTGAAGTCACCGTTTGTCCTACTTAATGCAACTTATTTGAACAAGCTCGTCTTTCGGCAGTTGGCTGAACAGCTTTCAATCGAGCCACAAGTTCTCTTCGAATCCGACAGCAGTACTTTAATCAAGGGACTGGTCAAGGAGAACTTGGCGTTAGGGTTCATCTCGGACATTACGACGCCGGCTGAAGGTGAAGACGACGACCTCGTTGAAATTCCATTCGACGACGTCCAAGTCCCCAGCGTGCATATCAATCTGATTCGGCGCGCACACCAATTCCCAATCGGGTTGGTCAAGCAAGTCATCGATATCATCGAAAAGACCTTTGCTGATGACAACGCCAAACAAGAAAACAAGCAGTAATTGCACTTAACACGACTAAAGGACGCTCCTGTTATCTATATTGATAACAGGAGTGTCCTTTAGTTTTTACTGATTAATTTTTAAATCTAAACTCAACGATTGACTAATAGCCAGCGCCTCACCATATGCCCCTAAGTTAATCAGCCCGAGCCTCGACTTAGAATTGATAAACCTTCGCTTCATACGCCCGCAAAACGTCCTGATGGTCCTCATCATAATTACTCAACAAAAGTTTAGCCGTAGCCGGTAATTCAGCAAAGTGCCGCGTCTGGGTGGCATCCGTGAAGTTGCAGATCACGAGCAGATGCTGGTCACCCGCTTGGCGCATGTAGGCGTAGACGGACCGGTCTTCTGGCAACAATAGCCGGTAAGTCCCAGTCGTGATAACTGGTAATTGGTGCCGCAACTTGATCAACCGTTGATAGTAGCCAAATACCGAGCCAGGTGTCCGTTGCGCTAGTTGCGCGTTCAGGCGTGGATAATTTGCGTTGACCGCTAGCCAAGGTGTCGCCGTTGAAAAGCCGGCATTGGCACTGTCATCCCATTGCATCGGGGTCCGCGCATTATCACGAGACGTGTGCGCTAAATAGCTTAACATCTTATCCGCTGAGACGACCTGTTCGTCGTCGACAAAGTGATGATAGGCATTCAGTGATTCCAAATCTTGATAGTCGCTCAGTTTGTCGAAATGGGCGTTGGTCATGCCAAGCTCTTCGCCCTCATAAATGTACGGGGTCCCTTGCAAGAAGTGTAGCGCCGTGGCCAACATTTTGGCTGAGCGTTCCCGATAAGCTGGTCGTTCGTCGCCAAAGCGGGACACGATCCGTGGTTGATCGTGATTATTCCAATAGAGGCTATTCCAAGCGGCACCTTGCAAGCCCGTCTGCCATTTTGATAAACTCTGCTTCAAATCAACGAGTTGAACGGGTTGATCATTCCACTTGCCCAATGCGGGGTCGGGATTGCCGTCTAAACCCATGTGTTCAAATTCGAAGACCATGTTGAGTTCCTGCCCTTGCAGACTCGCTAACTGTTTGGCATCCGCAACGGTCGCACCCGGCGTCTCCCCGACCGTCATCAGTTGATGGCCAGCAAAGACCTGTTGATTCATCTCTTGTAAGTAATCATGCAAATGTGGGCCGTTTGCCACGATGTCACCGATGGCCGCGTATGGTTCGCCCGCTTCAGGTTGTCCATCCGCAAAGCTGGCTGGTTTGGAAATCAGGTTGATGACGTCTAAGCGGAAGCCATCGACACCCTTATCGACCCAGAAGTTCATCATGTCATAGACCGCTTGCCGCAGCTTGGGGTTATCCCAATTCAAATCCGGTTGTTCGACGGCAAATGAATGCAAATAATACTGTTGCCGACTCTCGACGTATTCCCAGACTGAGCCGCCGAAGAAGCCACCCCAGTTATTGGGCGCATGTCCGTCGACTGGGTCACGCCAAATATAATAATCAGAATATGGATTATCCTTGCTCTTGGCACTCTCCGTAAACCATTTATTTTGGTTGGATGAGTGGTTCACGACGATGTCCATCATGATTTTCAAGCCCTTCGCGTGGGCGGTTGTGAGCAGCTGGTCAAAGTCAGCCATCGTCCCAAATTCCGGATTAATATCGTAATAATCACTGATATCATAACCGTTATCGACTCCGGGTGACCGGTAGATTGGATTGAGCCAGATGACATCAGCACCCAAGTGTTTAATATAATCTAAGCGTTGGGTGATTCCGGGCAGATCCCCGATCCCATCACCATTCGAATCTTGAAACGAGCGTGGATAGACTTGATACACGACGGCTGATTGCCACCATTGATTAGCCATATTGATATCCCCCTAAAAACTTTTTTATCTTTAAAAATAACTAGTGCCGTCTCTTGCTAGAGACCGCTTACAACACTATCTATTCTACCATTCCAACCTCACTTATCGTAGCGGGCAAACGGAATTTGTCCGAGTTTTTTATGCCAACTGCCGTTCACGTCGGTTGACGAACTCGGGCGCACATGCTACTATCATCAGTATTCAAATAACGAACGATAATCTTACTTTCAAGTAGCGAATTAACTGTGCGTCAGGAAGTCGGTGGGTGCTGCGAACCGATCAGGTTAATCTCGATGAAATACGGTAGGAGAGGTCCGGGTACGCCCGGCGGATAACAACTAGAGCCGTTAACTGCTAGTGAGTGGAGTCATATTGTGGCTCAAGCTGGGTGGTACCACGGTCTAATCAATCGTCCCTGTTGCATTATTGTGCAACGGGGACGATTTTTTGCATTCATTATGATTATTATTGGCGCGTACCGTCATTCAAGCAGCTGGTGACCACCTGGCTTGATGACGCTGGGCGACCTTCAAAAGGAGTTATCGATTATGCCTCATTCAGAAAAATGGCGACCGGTCAAATTACCAGAAGCCTTATGCGTTTTGTTGATTATGTTAGCGATTATGGGACTTGGTGTAATTAAGTTCGGCCTATCGCCACAAACACCCGTCATCCTGGTGATTGCCCTCATTATTTTGTGGGCCCGCATTCGTGGCGCCGCTTGGGATGATATTCACGGCGGCATCATTAATGGGATCAAAACTGGGATCATTCCGATTTTCATCTTCCTGCTGATTGGTGCGCTGATCAGCGTGTGGATCGCAGCCGGCATTATTCCGTCAATGATGGTCTTCGGCTTTCATTTGATTTCCGCACAGTGGTTCGTGCCGTCCGTCTTCCTAGTCTGCGCCATCATTGGAACGTCGATTGGGAGTGCGTTCACGATTATTTCAACGATTGGGATCGCCCTCTTCGGTATCGGGACGACCATGGGCATCAACCCGGCTTTGATTGCCGGCGCAATTATTTCCGGCGCCATTTTTGGCGATAAAACTTCGCCGCTGTCAGACTCAACGAACCTGGCGTCAGCGATCGCTGAGAGTGATTTGTTCGATCACATCCGTAACTTAATGTGGTCGACGATTCCGGCATTCGTCGTCTCATTAGTCCTGTACACGATTCTCGGCACGGGCGCAGCGACCCACAGTCACTTAGGTAAAATTCAAACGACCCTGACCGTGCTCAACAGTAATTTTGCCATTACGTGGTGGGCCGCACTGCCGCTAGCGGTGATGTTCGCCTGTGCGCTCCTCAAAATTCCAGCGATTGCGACGTTATTGATGAACATCGGGCTCGCCATCGTGATGATTTTTATCCAGCAACCACACATCGCCATCGCTAAAATCGCAACGATGATTGAATCTGGTTTTGTCGCAAAAACTGGCAATGCCAGCGTCGACGCCCTGCTCTCTCGGGGTGGCATTAGCGCGATGATGAGCACGGTCTCACTGATTTTACTGACCTTATCGCTCGGTGGCCTGTTGATGAAATTCAACTTGATCCAAACCGCGATGGTGCCATTGACCAAACGGCTCAAAGGGACTGGCGCCACCGTCACTGCGGCGATTTTAGCCGGAATTGGCGTCAACATCTTTGTCGGTGAACAATACCTATCCGTAATTTTGCCTGGTAAAGCCTTCAAACTCGCCTTCAATCAGCGCGGTCTCGCGAACTTGGCACTCAGTCGGGTACTCGAAGATGGCGGGACGGTCATTAACTACTTGATTCCATGGGGTGTGGCGGGGGCGTTTGCCGCAAATACCTTGGGCGTTTCAACACTGGCTTACTTGCCATTCTGCTTCTTCAGTTTGCTGTCACCCGTCTTCTCCATCATCAGTGGTTTTACCGGTTGGGGCCTCAAGCGCCAGCCAGTCAAACCGACCGCTTAATTCAGTCGGTAACCGAACGAAGCCCGGAATATAATTGTTTCGGCTTGTGATTTCCCCTGCTCGCCCGCTACAATGAGGCAAGAGCATACTTTTGGACCAATGTCTGAACCCACGCATTTGGTTGGTAAACGCCGGTATTTTCGGTGATTTTACCAGTCTAAATGCTGGTTCAGCCATGATAGGAGGGGGATTATCATGCTTGCATACGGTTATCAAAAATTTGGGGGACCCGCCGTATTTGAGACGCTTGTCCAGCCAGCACTACACCTGACTGATAATCAAATCTTAATTGAAACGGCGGCAGTTAATTTAACAGACGAAGACCGCTTGGAGCGTCTGGGTACCAAGGCCAACGTGGACCTGCCACACATTCCGGGACATGATGTGGTCGGTCACGTGATTCAAGTCGGAGCGGCAGTCACTGATTTTAAGATTGGCACCTTAGTCGCAGCGCACACCACTGAAACTTACGCCGAACAGGTCTGTGTGGATAGCGACCTGGCCGTGACGGTTCCTGCCGACCTCACACCCGCCAGTGCGGTAAGCCTGATCACACCTGGCATCATCGCTTACAAAACGGTGCGCTATTTTGCGGACGTCCAAGCCGACCAGACGGTGATCGTCAAAGGCGCCGGCAGTCCCGTGGGCTTACTAGTCGTTCAACTAGCAAAACGCCTCGGTGCGCACGTGATTGCCGTGGCCAGTGGGCGCTACGCGGATCTGATCACTTCACTGGGCGTCGACCAATTTGTGGACTACCAGCAACAAAATCCAGTCCACGTGTTAGCCGACCGCGGCGATGTCATCATCAACGTCGCTTTAGACGGTGTCGGTGGCAAGGACGATTTGGCAATGGCGAAGTTTGACGCCACGATTGCCTCCTTCACCCACCGCCTTCCTGCCACCAGTAAATCAATTCGGTTCCAAGCGATTCAACCGACCGAAGTCATTTCGGACCAGGCGACATTACAGTTATTATTCAAATTATTAGCAACTCACCAACTCATCACCACGATTGCGGCCGAACTGCCCTTTGACCTAAACGGCTTTATTCAAGGCCACCAGCAACTAGATGAACCACACATCGGCCAAATCGTCATTGTTCGCTAAATAAAGCGACCTTCAAGATTTTTGAAGGTCGCTTTATTTTGTGTGGTCACATTCGTACGCGTTGTGCTGGTTAATTTGTCATGAATCATAATTAAATCATGGCATTTTCTAAGTTCAAGTGCTGCCAGCTAAGACCCGCTGGAAACAATGCAAGTTACCGTAAACTTTCTGTTGTAGCTGCGTCCTATTCCGGCTTACAGGCATTTCTGACAACGCTGGAACGCGATGGACACAGATTTAAGCCGAAACCCACGTCTTAAATGCTGGTCTTCCACTAACCAAGCCAAAAACGCTTGCTAAGTGGAATTTCATCGCTGAGCATTGTCAGAAACGCCTTCCAGCTGGGGATGTTATCCGAAAGGCAGACATGTGCGGGCTCAACTTTAGATAAATAGGTCGTTGATTCATAATAAATATTCATCTATAAGACTATCTTCTAATGAGTACTCAGCTGGCTTACACGTATTTCAATCCATGAAGTATCGGTATCACCGAATGTTGTTAGAAATCTTCGTGGCCAGTTGCGACATGGTCTTGAATTTTAAGACAATAATAATACTATTGTCTAACTGTCAGTATGCAAATGCTAATTCAAAGTTTGCTAAAAGGGCCAGCCACCTAATATTTCAGTGGTCAATTATACCCAGATAGGTGGCCGTTCATCTGCCATTCGAGTGGCTTCCCGACTGTAGGGGCCGGCTGACAATGCTCAGTAGCCAAATTATTCTTAGTCGGAAGTGGTCTTCTTCCGGCTTAGAATAAGACTCGTATTTGAAATTGCGCAGTGACTTTCTGCGTGAGTTCAAATCGATGTCGGCTTACGTTCCAGCAATTGTCAGCCGGCCCCGGAAGTCGGACTACGGCGCGCACCGGCTGGCGAACAGGAATCCACCAACTCACACCGCTTCCAGCGATCCTCAGCTGGCTACTTTTGAACTTAAGCGCCTATCACTAAGCGAGCTGGTACACCCAGGCTTCATACGGGCGTAATGTGTCGGTTTGACAGTCGTCGTAGTTGCTCAGCAAGCACTTGGCATCGGCCGTCAAATATTGATGGAGTGGTCGTGAAATCGTTTCAGACGTGAAGTTGCAGGCAATCAGCCAAGTCTGGTCCTGCCAGTGCCGCTCGTACATAAACACCTGCGAATCATCCGCCAGTAATAGTTTGAACGTACCTAGCGTGACGATTGGATAGTGGTGCCGTAATTTTATCAATTGCTGGTAGTAATACCACACTGAATCAGGGTCAGCCAAGGCAGCTTCAGCGTTGATCTGTTGGTAGTTCGGGTTCACTTTGATCCACGGTTGCGCATCACTAAAACCGGCATTTTCAGTCGCATTCCACTGCATTGGCGTCCGTGAATTATCACGAGAACTCGCCGCAAGCCGGGCCATCATGTCAGCATGCGTCAGCAAGTGCCGGTCAGTCACTAAGTCGCGATAGGCGTTCAACGTTTCAATATCGCGATAGCTATCTAAGTCTGTAAAATGGGCATCCGTCATCCCAAGTTCCTCGCCTTGATAAATATACGGGGTCCCTTGCAGCAAGTGCAGGCAAGTCGCGAGCATTTTAGCTGAGCGCACCCGATACATCGGCCGGTCATCACCAAAGCGGGACACGGCGCGTGGCGTATCATGATTATTCCAGAAAAGACTATTCCAAGCCTGTCCAGCCAGCCCCGTCTGCCAGTCGTTGATCACTTGTTTCAGCGCAACCAGCCGCGTCTTGCGGGTACTCCATTTACCAAATCCGTGTTGGCTATTATCAAGTCGTAAATGTTGAAATTCAAAGACCATATCGAGTTCATGGCGGTCATTACCGGCGTATTTACGGGCATCAGCCGGCGTCACATCATGAGTCTCGCCGACCGTCATAATATCGAAGCGCGACAAGACGCGTCGATTCATCTCTTGTAAGAATTCATGCACATGCGGGCCATTGGTCACTCGCGCGTCGCCGTATTGACTATGTGGCTTGAGGGGGCCATCTGGGAGGCCTGGTAATTTAGAGATCTGGTTGATGACGCCCATTCGAAACCCATCCACGCCTTTTTCCAGCCACCACGTCATCATCTGATAGATTGCCGTTCGTAGCGCCGGATTTTCCCAGTTCAAATCCGGCTGTTTGGTTGAAAATGTGTGCAGATAATACTGCTGCGTCTGCTCATCATAGGTCCACGCTGAACCGCCAAATGCCGACTCCCAGTTATTCGGTTGGTCAGCTCCCTTACCGGAACGCCAAAAGTAAAAATCACGGTACTGATTGTCACGACTCTGGCGACTTTGCAAAAACCACGGGTGTTCATCCGAAGTATGGTTCACGACAAGGTCCATAATCACTTTTATCCCGTGGTCATGCGCCGCCGTTAATAAGTCGTCAAAGTCCGCCATTGTCCCGAATTCCGCGGCGATTTGTTGATAGTCACTAATATCATAACCATTATCATCATTGGGCGAGCGGTAAATCGGATTCAACCAAATGACGTCGACCCCTAATTGCTGTAAATAATCAAGGTGCGCCGTAATCCCTTTTAAATCGCCGATGCCATCATGATTGGTATCTTGAAAGCTCCGTGGATAGACTTGATAGACAACGGCTTGTTGCCACCATTTAATTGTTGCTGTCATGTTGCTCATAACTCCTTCGTTACGCGGTAATGCCCTTACTCAACTTGACCGGTAACGTGTATTTTGATTCCAACTGACAATCAGCATCCGCGATTCGCTGTAATAACAAGGATACGAGCAGCGTGCTGATATCCGTCAGCGGTTGTTCGATGGTCGTCAATTCTGGGTGATAGTTGCGCATCAAGGCGGTGCCATCGTAGCCGACGACACGCAAGTCTTCTGGCACCCGAATCGAGAGTTGGTGGGCGACGTTGATCGTCAATAAGGCGGTTAAATCATCACTACAGAAGATACCGTCGTAGTTTTGCTGGGACATGATCGTTTTGATTTCCATCATTTTTAAGGCCGGTGATAATTCAAACGGTAATTCATGTACATGTGGCGTCAATTGTTCCGCCGTTAAATACGCTTCATAGCCTTCCCGGCGGCCATTCGTCGGCGAACCCGCGTAGGATTTACCGGTAAAAATCGCGATGTTTTCCGCACCAGCCTGACGTAGCGTTTGGGCAGCCAGCCAGCCGCCATGGTAATTATCCGAGCTCACGATGGGAATGTTGTCGGATAGGTAGCGGTCAAATGAAATAATTGGCAGCCCGTACTGTTGATATTCTTCGATGCCTAAGTTATGGGCCCCGGCAATGATGCCGTCCACCTGATTGGCCATCAGCATTTGCAGGTAGTCGCGTTCCTTTTGCGGGTCATCCGCACTATTGCATAAAATCACCTTATAGTTCTTCGCAAACAGGATTTTTTCAATCCGCGACACGAGCTCGCCAAAAAACGGATTGCTGATATCTGAGAATATCACGCCGATCAATTGCGTGTTCTTCCCCTGCAACGACCGCGCCATGTTGTTTGGTTGGTAATGTAACTCGCGCATCGCTGCAAATACTTTTTCTTTCGTTTGTTCACTTAAATAGCCGTGATTGTTGATCACGCGTGACACCGTGGTCGGTGAGACACCGGCCAGCTTAGCCACATCATTTAATTTTGGCTTCATATTCATTCGCTCCAATATGCTCTGATTGGCGCCATTTCCAGACTTTACCAGTGACCGCCGCTGACGAACTTGCTTCTATGTTCAGTTGCGTTGGTGTGTCCGCTAAGAAAAAGCGTCCGGTCATCACAGAATAACCACTATCAATATAGCATTCAAAGACCGATACATCTATCATGAGCCGAATGTTGATTGCCGTGTGCGGCTTTACTTGAGCAGTCCGAGTCTGACCGTAGTCTTCTGCAAACGGGTGTCCAGTCTGACTGCGGTCAATGACGACTTGGCCTGCTCGGGCATCAACCGTGACGATTAACGCCCCTCGATTACGGGCATCCGCCACGCGTACCGTACTCGTTTCGTCAGCCGCAACCGTCATCAGGAGCTCAAAGCTACCGTCCAAGTCAGCGACTGTCGCTGTATTATGAGGGTCCAGTGTCAGTGGTTGGTCTGTCGTGCGTAATTGATCAACTTCCGCCACTGGATTCTGGTACAGGTGGCCGTCTTTCAAGGTCAGTTCTTTCACGAAACTCAAGCAGTGGGCCCAGTTCTCCTGATCAGTTGGGTAGGCGACTTCTGGTAGACCAATCCAACTCACAGCTAAAGCCCGCCCATCTGGTGCGTTGATGGCCTGCGTTGCGTAAACATCAAAGCCTTCATCTAACTGGTGTAAGGCTTTCGTACCAGTTAATTTGGCCTGGTCTAAATCAAATTGTTCAGCGATAAAATACGTGTTTGGATAAATATTCTGATAAGCCAGCGTCTGCTGCGACAAGCCTTGTGGGCAGAATAGTAGGACGGGTTGTTGATCAATCCACACGATGTTCGGGCATTCGATCATGTAACCACGCGCAGCTTCAGGAACATTGACTGCGCCACGACAGTCCCATTTCGAAAGGTCTTCTGAATAATAAACCAAGAGCGCACCCTGTTCATCGGTTGTTTGCGCCCCAATTAATGCGTAGTAACCGTGGTCAGTCTTGACGAGGTCGGGGTCTCGAAATGAGCTCGTATACCCCGCTGGTGCGTGGGGAATCAGCGGTTGGTCTAATTTATGGATTTGGTTATCCGCCGTCATCCACGCGCCAATCTGGTACGCTTCACGTTGCCAGTCAGCGGTGCGGACATTGCCGGTATACATAATGAATAAGCGGTCACCAACGGGCAGCGCCGTCCCCGTATAGGCCCCGTGCGAGTCATACGGCGTATCTGGCGCAATCGCTAGGCCTTCGTCGTGCCAGTCGACCAGATTATCAGAAGTCATGTGCTGCCAAGATTTCAGGCCATGGACAGGCCCGAATGGGAAACTTTGATAGAACAAGTGCCACTGCCCATTAAAATATGAAAAGCCATTGGGATCATTTAACAGACCGGATGCGGGTTGAATGTGGTGCTGCATCCGCCACTTGGATTGCCGAGCTTGGGCCGCCAGTTGCGGTAATTTAGTCGCTGGCCACTGATTATAGGGGGTATAACGCATTTTACGATTCCATTGCATGCCGATTGAGCTCCTTTTATCGTTTGAATTAAGTGACTCCATTATAAAACCGCTTACATCGTTATGTCAAACGTATGACATTTTTATGATTAGTTTTCACATTGGACGCTTATAACGTGATTTAAAAGCCAAATTATTTTATATCAAACGCTTGACATAAAACTAGAACTTGTTATGATTGGATTTGTAAAGCGCTTGCAAAACTAACTTAAATTCAAAATTTCGATACCAGGGAGTGAACCACCATGAATCATCAAGAAGTTGCAGATCGCGTTCTCAAGGCCATCGGCAAGACCAATATTCAGGCGGCCGCCCATTGTGCGACGCGTCTCCGTTTAGTCATCAAGGATGAATCTAAAATCGATCAGACTGCCCTAGACAATGATGCCGATGTCAAGGGGACCTTTGAAACCAACGGCCAATACCAAATCATTATTGGCCCCGGCGATGTCGACAAAGTCTACGATGCCCTCATTGCCAAGACTGGCCTCAAGGAAGCGACTCCTGATGATATTAAGGCAGTCGCGGCCGCTGGTAAAAAACGCAATCCACTGATGGACTTTCTAAAAGTCTTATCAGATATTTTCATTCCAATCGTGCCCGCATTAGTTGCCGGTGGGCTTTTAATGGCGCTCAACAACGTGCTGACCGCCGAACATCTTTTCATGGCCAAATCCGTAGTTGAAGTCTATCCAGGGTTGAAAGGCATCGCTGAAATGATCAATGCGATGGCTAGTGCCCCATTTACCTTCTTACCGATTCTGCTCGGTTTCTCAGCAACCAAGCGCTTCGGTGGTAATCCTTTCCTCGGTGCGACGATGGGGATGATCATGGTCTTACCATCACTTGTTAATGGCTATAACGTTGCGACGACCATGGCCGCCGGTAAGATGGTTTACTGGAACGTCTTTGGACTTCACGTGGCCCAAGCCGGTTATCAAGGTCAGGTACTACCAGTCTTAGGGGTTGCCTTCATTTTAGCTACCCTTGAGAAATTCTTCCATAAACACATTAAAGGGGCTTTTGACTTCACATTTACCCCAATGTTTTCAATTGTAATCACCGGTTTTTTGACCTTTACCATTGTCGGACCAGTCTTACGGACGGTCAGTGATGCGTTAACTAACGGCTTAGTTGGACTGTATAACAGCACTGGCTGGATTGGGATGGGCATCTTTGGCTTACTCTATTCTGCCATTGTGATTACGGGTCTCCACCAAACTTTCCCAGCAATCGAAACACAATTATTAGCCAACGTCGCCAAGACTGGTGGTTCATTTATCTTCCCAGTCGCTTCGATGGCCAACATCGGGCAAGGTGCCGCCACTTTAGCTATTTTCTTTGCCACTAAAAGTCAAAAACAAAAAGCCCTGACTTCTTCAGCCGGGGTCTCAGCGTTACTCGGAATTACGGAACCAGCCATCTTCGGGGTCAACTTGAAGATGAAATATCCATTCGTCTTTGCGGCGATTGCGTCAGGAATTGCTTCCGCCTTCTTAGGGCTATTCCACGTCCTATCAGTGGCGATGGGACCCGCATCAGTCATTGGGTTCATCTCAATTGCTTCAAAGTCGATTCCAGCCTTCGCGCTTAGTGCCGTCATTTCGTTCGTTGTCGCCTTCATTCCGACCTTTATTTATGCAAAACGAACCCTCGGCGATGACCGCGACCAAGTTCAACAACCTGAAACACCCAAGGCACCGATCAACGTCAATGACGAAATCCTCGTCGCCCCCGTCACTGGGACCAGTGAACCTTTGAGCCAAGTCAATGACCAAGTCTTTTCCGCTGAAATCATGGGTAGTGGTGCCGCAATCGTCCCTAGCGCTGATCAGGTTCTAGCGCCAGCTGACGGTACCATCACGGTGACTTACGATAGCCATCACGCATACGGCATCAAAACGACTGCCGGTGCGGAAATCCTGATTCATTTAGGATTGGATACGGTCAACTTGAAGGGCGAACATTTTACAGCCAACGTTCAAAAGGGCGATACCGTTCATCAAGGTGACTTACTCGGTACCTTTGACGTGGCCGCCTTGAAAGCCGCTAACTATGATCCAACCGTCATGGTCGTGGTCACTAATACCGCTAGTTACGCTAATGTTGAGCGTTTAAATGCCACCGATGTTCAGGCGGGCGAGCAACTGATTGCATTGACGGAACCGGCAGCGGATGCGACTGCCGCGGTTAATTTATAAGCACCAGTTCGATGCCCGGATTTCAACTGTGAGCTAGACGCGTGCTAATATTAATGTAATCGTTAACAAAGCTATTAAATAAGCGTATACTATTTATTAATAAAACTATATTTTTATCCACAGGAGGCACACGATGCTTTTAGGTGCAATTGAAGCTGGTGGCACAAAATTTGTTTGTGCGATTGGCGATGAACAAGGACAAGTTAGTGACCGGATTTCAATCCCGACGACCACCCCAGCGGAAACCATGGCGGCAGTCGATGATTATTTTACAGGCCATCCGGTCGCGGCCATTGGGATCGGGTCATTCGGGCCAATCGGCGTTAATCCGGAAGATCCAAAATACGGCTACATTACGACCACGCCTAAGCCTGGCTGGGGCGACTACGACTTTCTCGGCCATTTGAAGCAGCAGTTTGACATTCCATTCTACTGGACGACCGATGTCAACGAAGCCGCCTATGGTGAGGCGATGATTGGGATTGCCAAGGACGTCCCGAACAGTATTTACATGACGATTGGGACCGGCGTTGGCGCGGGTGTTATTAGCCATAATCAAATTTTCAACGGCCGGACCCACACTGAGCTCGGCCACATGCGGCTCAATCGGCTCCCTGGCGACGATTTCAAATCAAGTTGCCCATACCACGACATCTGTCTAGAAGGCCTAGCTGCCGGCCCCGCTGTTGGTAAACGGACCGGGATGGCTGGTAAGGATATTCCAGTCGATGATCCAGTCTGGCCAATCATTGCGGACTATATCGCGCAGGCTTGCGTCAATCTGACCGTTGCGTTTGCACCAGACAAAATCATCTTAAATGGTGGTGTCATGAATCAACGGCAACTCTTCCCAATGATTCGCGAAAAATTCGCGGCTTATCTAAACGGCTATGAAGAAGTGCCGGCACTCGATGACTACATCGTTCCCGCCGGACTTGGAAACAACTCTGGTATTGCTGGTGGCTTATTATTAGCTCAAGTCGCATTAGACCAGCATTAAGCTAAAGATCAAAATCCGTCGCTGTTGATTGAGTGACTCATTGCGAATGTGTTTCTAAATGACTAATAGGACCCGAAATCAATCACTGTGGATTGATTTCGGGTCCTATTTTGTTGAGCCTTAAATGCGATTGTAAAAGCTAATCTGTCCCGTCTACTCGTCTTCAGCCGGTTTATCAAAATCGGCTAGCACGTCCTGCATGGACACGGTTTGCTTGTCATCCTTAAGCCACATGACTGGCACGTTTGAATCCCGATTCATAATAAATTCCGCCATTTTGTGGTCAATGTTAGCACAAAGTGGCGGAATTTATTAGCTATACAACTGACAAAAAATCTGTCGGCTGATTGTTATTATCTATTTTCGGTTATGGTTAATGAACATATACGGTTAAAACGGTGATGAAACCAAAGATAACCCCAGGGACATTCGAGATAATGACTGGCCAGTCTTTATACGTCTTGAACCAGCCATACCCCGTCCATAATATCCCTTTGATCATTGCGACAAGGGGTTGGAGCGGCGACACCGGATTACCAGTAAAATTATCAATGATTTGCGGAATATACGACACGTACATCGCAATACAAGTAAAGGTTGCTAACTTACTAATTAACTTCAGATATTTGACCCGCTTGGGATCGACAGCGTCCTTACCAGTCGGGTACTCACCATTATCAACTTTATATTTAATAACTAATCACCTTCCTGGTAGGTCATTATACTACACGACTTCAATCAATCCAAAAAAAGCAACATCGATAACGCTTTCATCCATCTTTTCATGATTCAGCCCCGCCCTAATCAACCCAGACTGTGCGCGTAAATTCAGATAAACCATCTAACCTGGCGCCATTTCAGTCATCAATTAGTTTATTTTGTCCCTTAATTCCTTTAATTTGTCGATACCCTTTACTGAAAAAATTATATATCATATATACCAGTAATGTATAGATGACCCTGGTCGTGTGGCCGGACTTTACCAAAGCCGTTACGACTCAGCAAGACGATTGATAGCCACCTCGGAAGCACTAATTTATTACCGTTTATCGCCATTATCTGGTGCTTTCAATCGTCAGTCCACATGGCCATGGTCGTCTTCGTCAGGTGACTCAGATTTGATCAAGGGAGGAACAGTATCATGAGAAAAAGACGGCAACGCCAAATCGCGAGTACGTTTGCCCTACTGATAGCCGCGCTCAGCTTGTCCGCATGTTCAAGCCAGCAATCTAGTGGCAAAGTCAGCTACAAACAGACCGCTGAAGCCAGTCTGGATAAAGGGATGGATAATCAGCCGGAAGCGCCGTACTGGTTTCCCAATCAGCTGCTAAAGTGGCAGTTTAGTAAGGATAAGCAGGCTAAATATAATGTTGCGACCGTACCACTGGCCAAGCGCATCGACAAGTGGCAGCTCCCGACCGTCAACAAGACCCAGGACCCTAAAATGAAAGTCGTCGCATTATCGATTATGAACGCGTCGACCAGTGGAAATGCGCCCCGCGGGATCAATACGTTTGACGCCAATGTCTTCTCAAATTGGCAATATATTGATCAACTCGTCTACTGGGGCGGCTCAGCGGGTGAAGGCTTGATCGTGCCACCCACGGCCGATGTCATTGATGCCGCTCATAAAAATGGCGTGCCCGTTCTTGGAACCGTTTTCTTTCCGCAGGTCGTTAGTGGCGGCAAGCTCAAATGGCTCAATGACTTCCTGAAACAAGATAAGGACGGTCATTTTCCAATGGCTGATAAATTGGTAGCGGTTGCTAAGGCCTATGGGTTTGATGGCTGGTTCATCAATCAAGAGACTGACCCCGAAGTGAAGAGCTTTGACTCCGCCGCTAGTGGTAAGAACAGCCAGTCCACGACGAAGAGCGGGCTAACCAAAAAGCACGCACAGCTCATGCAACAATTGATCAAGGAATACAAGCAAAAAGCCGGCAGCAAGTTGGACCTGATGTGGTACGATTCGATGACCAAGGACGGTAAGATGGATTGGCAAAATGCGCTCACTAAGGAAAACCAGTCCTACCTGGTCGACGCTAACATGAAGCCAGTCGCGGATTCAATGTTCCTGAACTTCTGGTGGACGAAGAAACGGTTAACGAGCCAGGACTTGCTCAAAAAGTCGCGGGACCGGGCTGAAAAGCTAGGGCTCAACCCTTATAACCTCTTCGCCGGCATCGACGTTCAGGCGGATGGTCTTCGACACCCGTCCGCTGGGATCTGTTTGCCAACCAGCACAACGTTCCTTACACGTCGCTAGGCCTTTACGCCCCGAATTGGACCTATACGTCATCTGAAACGCCCGATGAATTCCAATCTAAGGAAGAAACGCTATGGGTGAACAGTCATAGCGATCCGTCACGTAGCGTTCCGTCCAAAACGTCAAGTCAGTGGCCCGGTGTTTCCACCTATGCCGTGGAGAAAAGTGCCATTACGAAACAACCATTCGTCACTAACTTCAGCTTAGGGAATGGCTATAACTACTTTATCAAGGGGCGCAAGGTCTCACTGCGCGATTGGAACAACCGCTCGTTGCAGGCCATCAACCCGACTTACCGCTGGATGATCGATAATCCCCTCTGGTAACGACTTAAAAGCGGCATTCGATTACACCGACGCCTATGACGGTGGCAACGATATCCAGCTGTCCGGTCAGATGCGCAAGAACAAGACCAGCACCATCAAGCTCTATACGACCGATATTCCGTTTACCACCAACACCCAGGTCAAGGTCGCTGCGAAAGCCACGGATAAGACCCAGTTAGATTTAGTGGTCACGTTAAAAGATGGTCGCAAGAAGACGATCAAGGGCGATCAGGCCCTCAGCTCTAAGTGGCAAACGATCGATTACGACGTCAGTGGGCTTGCTAAGAAGACCGTGAAATCAATCAGTCTAAGCCTAACGACGAGCAAGTCGGATACCAGTTATCGCGCACAATTAGGGCGGTTGGCAATCACGGGCAAGCCGCAAGCCAGTCCAACGGCCGTTAAGTCCGTCGCCATCGACAACCGTGTCTTTGATGAAGAAGGCAAGTACGCTGGCGTGAACTTGAGCTGGCAAGCCGCATCAACTAAGCATTTGGACCACTATGAAATCTACCAACGCAACCAGAATGGCTCACGCTCATTTCTCGGCGCAACCGATACAACTAATTTCTACCTCAACGCCCTCGAGCGGACTGGGCAACAAAATGAAACTGATTTGATGGTCGTCCCAGTCGATATTTGGAACCAACGTGGCCCGGCCTCCAAAGTAACCACGTTGAAATGGCCCGATAACCGCAAACCCAAAGCAGCCTTTACCGTCGACCGGACCTTAGCTAGTCCCGGAAGTACCATCAAGTTTACGAACACATCATCCAAAAACGCGACTAGCTTTAAGTGGCAGTTTACCGGTGCCAAGCAAACCAGCAGTACGGCTAAGAACCCAACGGTCATATACGCGAAGGCCGGCACCTATAACGTCACCTTGACTGCGAAGAACAAGGACGGGCAGCGGTCCGTCACAATGAAAAAGTTGATTACGATCACGCCAAAGGCTAAAGGCGCGCTGACGGTGCTATCGAAGAATGCGAAGACGAGTGCCTCGGGTTACACCAATAGCAGTGAAGCGCCAAAGATGGCCGTTGATGGCAAACTCAGTACCAAGTGGTGTGCGACTGGTAAAGCCCCGCATACGTTAACGCTTGATTTAGGCCACCAAGCTACCGTTAGCGCGGTCAAACTCGCCCACGCCAAGGCGGGTGGTGAAAGCGCGGATATGAATACCAAAGCATGGACGATTCAAGTCAGCACAGATGGTAAACACTTCAAGGATGTTGCCCGCACGTACGACAACACGAAGGCCACAAGCCTGAATACCTTTGCCGCAACGACCGCCCGTTACGTCCGCATCGTGGTCGACAAACCGACCCAAGTGGCCGATACTGCCGTCCGTATCTATGAAATGGACGTTCTCGGCTTGAACAGCCCACTTAAATAGCGATTAGATGGCCCCACAATCAGCCATGAAAGTCGCATGTGCGCGCCAGCCAGATTAATCGCAACTGAATCGCTAAGCACGAACAATCAGAAAAATATCAGGTAGAAAAGTGCCAGACAGAAAAGTCGTTTCGAAATTCGAAGCGGCTTTTTTGAAT
>NZ_JAGYGU010000029.1:0-36882 GCF_018991255.1 Lactiplantibacillus sp. 30.2.29
ACTAGAAAATGCTGCTCCCAATGAAGATAGTGCAAAAATAATTGCGGACAGCGCTAAAATCTTCTTACGACCAAATAAGTCACTTAGAATTCCTGCAACCGACACCCCAATTGCACAGCCAATTAAGATACAAGAGGTTACCCAACCAACCTCCGCACTTGTTAGACTAAATTTAATTTGCAAAAAGCCTACTGCGCCGGAAATCACAGCCGTATCATAACCAAATAGTAACCCACCCAATGCAGCTGCACATGAAATTAATATGACGTAAGAACTGATTTTCTTTTTACTTTTCATTTGTCTACTCCTCGTATTGACATAATAATTCATCTAATCAAGCCGACTTTGAAAACGATTACATTTTTGCAATTGTTTTAAGCTTAAATTATTCTGAAACTGAGCTACTCGAAATTAAATGCCCAAGTGGTCTGAGTTTGGAACACTTCACCTGGTAACAACGTAATTGATGATAGATCACTATCCTCTGCCGGCGGAAATTGCGCCTCTAATGCAACACCATTATATTGACAAATATTACTTGTAATCCCTTGATTATTGAAGTGATTAGCCGTATAAACGACTACTGCCGGTGATTTTGTCGTTATGTTCATCGAAACTTTCTTGTCTGCTGCTACTAGAGTCACCGCTGGCTGACAACCAGTTAAAATATACGGATGATTCAATCCATGTTCAGCAACAATCTCTGAATCATTTGAATTCAATGCTTGACCAATTGGAACTGACTTTCGAAAATCGAATACTGTCCCTACTACAGATTTTTCTCCCATATACGGTAAACTCTGACTATCAAGCGGCAAATAAAAATCGCTATCGATGCGTAATTGGGCATGTTCAACTCGCTGATTAGGACCATCTAAGCAGAAATAAGCATGATTAGTCGGATTAAAAATAGTTGTTTTATCCGTGATAGCTCGAATTGAATATTCAATACTATCAAAGTTATCTAAGCGATACCTGACTTGTAGCTTCAAATTACCAGGATATCCATTACTGCCATCTGGATCGACCAATGTCAGTATTGTTTCAACAAAGTTTTCATGATAAACCGTTTGAAAATCATATATCTTAGTATCCGTACCACATCCACCATGAATATGATTAGGACCATCATTTAGTGGTAAGTGCACTTCTTGGTTTCCCATGCGCCAACAGCCACGTCTGATTCGCCCAACAACTCGTCCAACTGTTCCACCCAGAAAATTACGTTCCTTTGCATAGTCTTCTGGGCCTCCTAGCGACAAAACAACATTTCGCGGCCCAGTTACCATTGGTAAAACAATACTTTCAAGAGTCGCGCCATAATTCAAAATTTTGACCTGTACACCTCTATCATTTACCATGGAAATTTCACATAGATCATGGTGATTCTGATGCCCATATTTAAATACGCTAACCTGCATTCGAGCTCCTCCAAACTTATAACGTCAAAGCATTTCGTTTTAGTTCTTGAAACATTTGAAAATGCTGCGCATTAAAAAAATGTGGTGGACTAGCTAAATCAAAATATGCAAGTGAAACTGTTTCATCTGTTTGCACATTTAACAATTGTCCATTTACATGACAAACTAAATAAAAGCAGTTAATCGGTTGAACCTTATCGCCATTCGGATATTGGTAAGTGTAATCATCAGATAATGCTAATAGCCTTGTCGGCAGAACTGTTAGACCCGCATCTTCTTGAAACTCTCTAATTAAAGCCTGCTTATAAGTCTCGCCATATTCCAAATATCCGCCTGGGAATCCCCAATCACCAGTATCCACGCGTTCCTGTAACAACACTTGTTTATTTGCGTTTATCAATGCCCCTGATGCCGAATTTAAAATGACCGGTCGATGACCCACTTTAGAACGGATATTTTCCACATAACCAAACAAAACCTATTCCACCACCTTTTTATGCTTTCAACAAAAGCAACCACCGAACTCATGGTTGCTATTCTAAAATCACTTGTTACCGTTAATTTTTACAAAATTTTGATGGCGAATAATGCCCTGATGATGATTACTAAGCGAGCCAGCCTTCTTGAATAACTTTTGAGATTTTTCAATATTTCCCAGTCCCAAATAGCCCAAAGCCATTAAATAATAACAGTGCACCGTATTACGTGTTTGGTAATCTTCTTCAAACAGGAGTGCATCTGGCAATGATACTGCAAAATAATCCATCTTAAATTTGTCAAACAGATGTTGTTCACCAAAGTTGATAAGCTTATAGTACTTCGCTCGCGCATCTTCCATTTTCTGTAGTTGTTCATATGCTAGCCCTTGATAAAAGATTGTATCTGCAGGCTGGTCATTGTAGTACATCATATCTGTAGGCTCACTCAGCCCCTGGGTTGCACTATTGAAATATGATTTTGCTGCCTCATTATCACCTAATTGTTGATAAGCAAGCCCAAGATAATAATCAATAACATTATCAACGGCTATCGGTAGCTTACCCTCACCTAAACTCCGCGGGTAAGTCAATGCTTGTTGTAATTTCTCGATTGCCAAACGTGGGTGTTCATCCATGAGATCCTTCTTTGCTAATTCGACTAAGGCGTACTCATATTGAGTGCTGACTTTTCCTTCTCCACCTTCCCAAGGGTGGAATGTATGCGCCATAATTAAGTCATACGCTTTATGATGATGTCCCGTTTCATTAAGTAGCGTTACAAGTGAAATATAACTATCATCACGCTGATTGACTAAATTCATGTGCTGTTCCAAAAAGGTAATTCGATTTTTCAATGGATATGCAAGCTTTTCATATAATGTGTCAAGTTCAAATACTAAGCGACTATTTTGTGGATCTAGCTCAAATGCAGTCTCCAATTCTCGCAGCGCAGCCTGTGACTTCTGTTGCTTGTTAAAATATCCAATTGCTAAATTACGATGAGCCATTGCATATTTAGGCGTCAATTGTGAACATTGCTCCCACAATTGGATCGCTCGATCATAGACTTTTCGGTCATAGAACAGATTGCCCAAATAATATGCAGCTAATCCATCATTCGGATACTGATCAATAATATATTCGAGCACCTTAACGTCTGTTAACCGATTAGGAAAAACATAGTCTGCAGATGCTTTTGCACCAGCCATCGCATACTGTCTTGCTTCAGTTGGCATATTTAATTTAGCAGCTAAGTAAGATTGGTAATAATACTTCATAGGATTATCAATCTTAAAAGAATTTACTATCTTCATGGCTTCTTCAAACTGTCCTGCAGCCATATACTGCTCAGCTAGGGCCAAATAATCATTTAAATTATTGTTTAAAGCACGCTTTAGCATCTGTTCATTATGCTTGTTAGGATATAAGCAGTATTTTTCATATAAATTCCCAGCATCTAAACAATTAATTTTTTCATTTTCAACAACTAACTGATTGGCTTCTTCTAGCTTTCCTAAACGTCTTAAGACATTGCTCTTCAGAGTCCGGATAGTCATATCGTGATAGTTGGTTAAGACCGCCTTGTTCAGGAATCTCAACGCCTGCTTCAGATCCCCTTTACTGCTTGCAATTTGAGCAAGGGAAAGGAAGCCACTAGATTGTGTCTCATACGACCAAGTCGCCTTATAAAAATGATCGTATGCTTCTTGAGTCTTCCCTTGTTTCAATAGACTGAGCCCTAGATGATAATGAGCACTTCCACTATACGGGTTGGTATTATGGCTGTTTTCTCTAATAACAGCTGCTTTAAAATACTGCTCGCTCTGACTAAATAGGCCTCGCCGATAAAGCAGTAACCCGTAAGCATCATTTACACGGTCATCGCCTGGGTCTCGCTTCAACGCTTCTAAATAGTAGTCGTCTGGTCGATATGTTGCATGCCGATACTGTTCAAGATGCTTGGCTGCCAACAATAATTCATCATTAGTTTGAATTTGATTCGGAGCCTCTATTGCTTTAGCTGGTTCTGGAATTTTCTCTACTTTTTCTTTGCGTGGCTGATAAGTCACTAGCGTCTTACCATCCGAGTCAGTCACAACAACGTTAAGTTCATCGCTCTCTGATGGTAAATCAGTATAAGTCTTACAAAAAACTTTTGTGGGTTTGATTGTCACAGTATCATCACTAGCAACTGTTCCATGCTGCAGAACCTTAACATGTGCATCATGAAATACTGATGTCGTATAAACAATTAGCTCATAACCTTTATCAGTCTTCTGAAAATTCAGCACTGCGTCCTTTGTTGCATTCTTAACCGCTCCAACGTGTTGATAGGGCATAAAATATTCAGTTGATGACTTTTCTTCGTGCGGCTTCAACCAAGTAAAGTCTGGTTGATTATCAGTAAAAGTACCCACCATTAATTCAATATATGGCCCGTCGTTGTCGGTTAATTGATGATCCCAGGATTTTCCAAAGTCACCATTTCCCCAAGTCCACTGCTTTTTTCCGGGTGATACATGATGGTCTGCAACATGCAATAAACCTGCTTGTTTTTCGTGGTCATAGTTACCTAAGAAATCATATTCAGAATGTGCTGCCATATACGAAGTCGGCACCGGTACATTCTTATATCTGGAAATATCAACGCCTGATGAATAATCCATTTTATAATATTCACCCGTTGCAATCGGAAACGTTGAAACAGCCCGCTTGCCATGATCAAAAACAGCTGTTACATCCGGTGGAAAAATTGACTGCGTGTTGTCATTTACTGGGACAGCAGGATTAGCCCACCATAAGAAGGTCTGCGGTATACTAGTTGGATTTTTAAAATACTCATCCAATTTAAGGTAAGCCTTATCCGGTGTTAATGTGAATCCAACTGTCACTTTAGTACCATACATCGCATCTGTATCACTCATCCATAATGTTTTAGCACCATCAGAATGCTTTTCCATTCGATATTCGATAGGTGAAAAGGTATCTGGTCGATGATGTTGTGGCCAGTTAAATTCAATACCCCCCGAAATCCATGATCCAGTTAAGCCGACTAGTGCAGGTTTAATGACATGGTTGTAATAGACAAAATCATAGTTATTAGTTTTATCTAAGGCACGATAAATCCGACCACCTAACTCAGGTAGAAACGTAATTTGTAAATATTGGTTTTCCAAAATTACCGCATTATATTTCTGATCAACTTTTTTATCTAAAATTTTCTCAGTCACGGGAAACGGATATACTTTTCCGCTACTACCTTGATAAACACGTTTCTCCAAAAACATCGGATTCTTTTCAGGTTTTCCTGTCTGGTACGTCGGAATAACTAACTTAGTCTCTTTTAGAGAAACACCTGTTATTGTATTAATCATCTGTGACACGCCCTTTCGTCCTTCATTGATGCTATGATATTATTGAAAGGGCTTTCATTAAATGCAATTTTATATTCAAAAGATGGACTATTAGCTACATTAACTCATGTAACAGCAATAGATTAACTTAAAATTGGAGTGATAATTAGCCATGAAGCGACTAGAAGACTTTGATAATGAATACTTGTTTGTGCTCCCAAAGACGTTTATTAAAACTCTCGTAACTGCGCCAATCACGTCTAATCTTTACGTTACAAACCTTGGCTTTTTTCCAAATGCCGAGTATCACTACGTCTCTCGTGAACACGGTGCAGAAGAATGGATCATTATATTTTGTACTGGTGGATCCGGTAGCGCTACAATTAATCACAAGTGCTATCAACTCCATAAACACTCACTAATTATCCTGCCGCCAGGTGTGCAACAAGTCTATCAAGCCTCTAGAAGCAACCCTTGGGATATCTATTGGGTACACTTCACTGGAAAATTGGCGACAGAGTATCCAAATGTTTTTACCAATAAACCTTTCTATATCAATCAAATTTCAAATGCAGAGGTAACAAACGTTATGCGATATTTTTGGTTAATGATTAAAACTTATATTCCTGGATTCACGTATCATCGAAGCTTATATACATCGCAACTATTGGGACTCATGCTCGTTGAATTATCTCTAAATTCAACTCATGATAAGCCTCAAATACAAGGTAGTCCTTATGTTGATGCAGCAGTTAATTTTATATATGACAATATTGACACTCCAATTCGCTTAACCACCGTAGCTAATCATTTAAAAATCTCAACTAGCTACCTCAGTCGAGTATTTAAAGCGGTTACCGGAAATAGCATTAACGAGTATACAACTAAGCTTAAAATGGAACGTGCCACTTATTACCTAGACTATACAAATATTACAATTCAGCAGATTGCAACTCGTTTAGGATATGCAGACAGTTACTACTTTTCTCGTGTCTTTAAACGAGAATATTCGGTTTCTCCAAAGCATTATCGCAATCGTAAAGCTTAATTCACTAATAACTGTAGTTAATAAAAATGCTGTCTTATCAAATATGTGTTATTATTAAACCAACTATTAGGTACAGAAAGGGCCGCATCTTCGGATGCGACCCTTTCTTTGTTTGGTTATTATTCAAGCATTCGATATAGCGATTGTTAGATTCGCTATATAACGTTACTTTCGTCCGGCTGACCAATCAATGGCTGGTTGTTCAGCCAAAATTTGATCAATCTTCGCTAATTCAGCTTCACTAAATACTAATTGGTCCAAAGCCGCCACGTTATCAACGACCTGTTGTGGCCGACTAGCACCAATCAACACACTAGCCAAGGCAGGCTCACGTAAGTTCCACGCTAAGGCCATCTGTGCCAGGCTCTGTCCCCGTTGTTGTGCGACCTCATTGAGCCGTTTAACGGTCGTAAGCGTCTGTTCAACTTGGACCGGGCTGAGGAATGGTATTGTGGCTTTATTCGCTCTGGAGTTCGCTGCGATGCCATGCAAGTATTTGTCTGTTAATAGTCCTTGCGATAGCGAGCTGAACCCCACCGCTGCTTTGTGCGTCTTCGTCAGTACCGGGAACAAATCTTGCTCGGCCTGACGATTGAACATGTTATAGCGCGGCTGATGAATAATATACGGCGTTCCGAGTTGCTCAAATAATTTAGTCATCGCCGCCGTCTGTTCTCCATTATAGTTGGAAATCCCAACGTAGAGTGTCTTGCCCTGACGAACTAATTGGTCGAGGGCCGCTGCGGTCTCGGCCATCGGCGTTTCAGGATCGGGACGATGGCTGTAGAAGATATCAAAATAGTCTAGTCCCGTGCGTTGTAGGCTCTGGTCAGCACTGGCAATGATACTCTTGCGTGACCCCCAATTGCCGTATGGTCCCGGCCACATGACATAGCCCGCTTTACTGGCGATCACCATCTCATCCCGGTACGGCCGCATGTCGGTCTTCATAATTTGACCAAAGTTGGTCTCCGCACTCCCTGGTTCCGGGCCATAGTTATTGGCCAAATCATAATAAGTAATCCCCAGATCAAAGGCTTGATGGATGATCGCCTTTTGATTGGCAATTGGATCAACACTACCAAAGTTATTCCATAATCCGAGCCCGATTGCAGATAGTTTTAAGCCACTCTGCCCCACTCGATTGTATTGCATCTGATCATAACGCGTCTGACTTGCCTGATACATTTTAAACACCCCTTCATCATCACTCCTAGCTAAAGTTACCGCTTTCATTAGCAAAAAGCAACTGCCTTTTTTACTAGCGTCGTTGACGTTCACAAGGCAACATTTCTGCTCACTTTTGAACCGTCTTGCTTGATAAAATTAATATATGAACTAGAATATATTATAGTGATATAATATTAAAGGAGACTCATTATGGACCCTAAATTTCTTGAAGTAATCAAAGACACCACCCCCGCAACCATCGTTTCCGTCAACGGTCAGCCAGCCCACGTCGTTAATACGTGGAGCCATTACATGCAACTAGTCGACGACCATACCCTATTGATCCCATCAGCTGGTATGCACTCAATTGAAGCCGACTTCGCGAAGGATAACCACCTGACCATCGCCGTTGGTAGTTATAAGGTGCCAGGCACGACCGGAACTGGCTGCGGCTTCCATATTCACGGCACCGGTAAGTTTGAGACTAGCGGCGCTTACTTTGATCAGATGCACGCTAAGTTCGACTGGATTCGGGCTACTTTGGTTGTGACGATTGAGGATGTGGAACAGAAGATTTAATTATCAGGCATAAAAGACCAGGCACACTACAGAGTGTGCCTGGTTTTTTATGTGGCTAAATTATTATTAGTAGCTTATTTAGACGCTAGCATGCGCTTGCGCACCTTCAACAGAACAGTCTTTATCTTGCTGTTTGTGGGCGCGGCCGACGCGTGAACCAAACCGACTTACAAATAATAGGACGACAATCACTAGACTTGCGATAATACCTACGACGAATGAAGTGTTCCCAGCACTAATATGCAGTCCTGCTAGAATCATTGGTGCTGTGACACCAGCAATTGAAGTCATTAAGGTATTCATTGCGATGACGATTGGAAATTGTTTCTTATTAGCCAAAATGGATAATTCGTATGGAATCGTAGCATTAACCATCACAATTCCGGCTCCTGAGAACATATTTCCAATGATATGCATGATAACATTATTAAAGAAAACGACGAATACAAATGATAATGCCAAGGAAATGAATCCCCATGCCATAGTTTCGTTACGTGTCATCTTACGAATATATTTCAACCCGAAAGCAGTAAGAATTCCGCCTAAATTTCCGATGGCGGTAACTAGTGCCGTATAAGCGGTTCCTTGCCCTTTAGCAGCTAACACGATTGATTGATTAGACATAAAGGTCATCATAATGAGGGACATGACAAAACTAACGGCTAAGATAATATATACGTACTTATTCAATCCTTTGACAACTCGTAAAAAGCCACCTTTGGATTTGTTGCCTTGTTCATGATTGACTGTAAGTTTAGCCCCTTTAGGCAACATCGCAAATACTAGAATGAAAATAACGATTGCAACCGCATAAATCCAGAATAAGTTACGCCAGTTACTGCCACCTAAAATTCCACCAATCGCAGTTGAAGCCATCATACCGATATTATTGAAGCCCATTGACCACCCCATTACAGTGGCACGTTCTTCACCTTCAAAGTACTCTTGTAAAAGTACTGGTACAACGTTACTGATTAGTCCTAATCCGAATCCAAATGCGACCATGCAGGCTAAAATCATATTCAAACTACTGTTATAAAATGCCGGTAACAAGCCTGCAATTGCAACAAATGCAACCGCAACTAACCCAATATTTTTACGTGTCAATTGGTAAGTTAACCATGTGAACAGTAATGTTGCAACCAATTGTCCAAGTTGTGGAATCGAACTCAACATCTGAACTTTAGAAATTGGTTCAGTTGGAAACGATTTACTGATGGCAGCAATAGCAGCCCCAACGACTGAGCCAGACATCAACAATAAATTCATACTCAATATGCTAAACGCCAATGCAACTTTTTTCCTAGTCATTAATAAAGCACCCTTTCCTATAACGTCTTATTTTTCAATAATGTTTGCGCTTTCATTTACAGTTATAAGTATATGGTGTCCTTCTTACGCACACCATATTCAAAAATCATGTTTCTTATGTTCATTTCCCAGTACTAACGATTACGTCTCATTTAATAATTCGCAGTCAACTCAACCTGTGGATCAACTCGACGGACAATCACCAAAGCTCGCCCATTAAACAATCTGACTTGATTTAATACTGGTGTTTCAATATTTGCAGGATTACCATTTCCAGTACCGATAATCGTTCCGCCTTGAATGCTGAGATCTACCGTGTCATTTGAACTTTCCACTAAATAACCGTTCTGATCGACAGCACTAATTTCATACAACGTATCCTGTACACCACTATAAACACTCGAAACATTAACCTTTTTCGCAATATCACTCGTATGTCGACAATCAGCAGCAACAACTGCTCCGCCATTATCTGCACAGACTTTTAACTCACCATCAGCATATGGGACACGCCAGTTAACTTCACAGTCATTGAGCGCTTTTCGACCATAGCTAATACCATTAACAAATAGTTCGGCGTATTGGGCATTACTAAACGCCCGCACTGCAACTTTCCCATCTGAGTCCAACTCTAAAGCATCACGATTCCAAGCTGGCATCACATGAATCATGTCATCACTGGTCCAATGTGCTTGATAATAATAGTAATAATCCTTCGGGAAACCACAATTATCACAAATCCCAAATTGTGAGCCAATTCCAGGCCATTCAAATGGTGATGGTTCACCATAATAGTCAAATGCTGTCCACAAGAACACACCACCCATATATGAATGTTGACGGAAATAATCCATGACAGTTTCTGGATGTGCAGTTCCACCTACTCCGGGATCGCCAGCTTTCCGTTTGCCAGGTAAGACCATCGAATACATCGAGCCAAAATTATTACACTGACACTTTTCAGCATCATCCTTGTACACGCCCCGTGTTGAAAAGTATGACGCATTTTCAGTACTCATCATTGGGAGGTGCGGATGGTTTTGCTTGATCAGTTCTGCGCCCGCACCCATGACACCGGCTTCAGGATAATTAACACCCAAGACATCAAAATTCTTTAAATAATCCTCGTCCACGGTACCTTCAGGATTCAACAGTTCTGCGGACATGACTAGGTGTTCATAATCACATTTTTTAATAGTCTGAACCAATTTTTTAGCAACTCGTTCCCCCAGAGCTGTGTTACCAATCAACTCTTCGTTTGCAACTGACCAGAAGCCGATAGAGGCATGCATGCGACTTGCCATGACCATCTTTTCCAAATCATTCACACGCCACGGGGTACTTTCTAGTAGTCGATTTTCATTAATAACCAGCATTCCTAAATGGTCACATGCTGTCAATAGCTCTTCGGAGGCAAAATGATGTGCACTCCGCCATGCATTGACGCCCATCCGTTTCATTTGTGACACCTTATAGCTGACAATATCTTGATTTAGTGCAACACCCACACCACCAAAATCTTGATGTTCACAAACGCCATGCAATTCATATCGATTGCCGTTCAAATAAAAACCATTCTCGTTATACTTGAAGGTATGGACGCCAAACTCCTTCTGCACCAAATCATCAGTAAGCTTAAAACGAGCTGTGTATAAATTAGGTGTCTCAGGTGTCCAAAGCATCGGATCTTTCAATGAGTAGTTCGCATGATAGACATGTTGTTCATGCGCCGGAATAGTCACCTTTTCAAGACTGATTTTTTCTTCATTGATTTCGACAATGGGCTGAACAACCTGTGGGTTATCGGTGTGATTTTCAACAGCACACTCAATACCCAGATCAGCACTGCTTTCGTCTAGGGACTTGGTATAGACATAGAGGCTCTTCTCATTTAAGGACACATAAGGAACCTGCTCTAGCCAAACTGACCTGTATATACCTGCACCTTCATACCACCAGCCTTCAGGGCCAGTCGTTGTGTCCGTCCGCACTAGCAATACATTTGGCCCTTCGTCACCATAATTAGCCATCTCGGTGATATCCAGATCAATGCTCGTGTACCCGCTATTATTATGTGCGAGATAAGCACCATTTAACCAAATGTCTGCCATACGCATCACACCATCAAAATGTAAAACTACCCGGTGACTTTTAAATAATTCTGCAGGTAACTCAAAGACGCGACGATAATATCCGACACCATCCTCCTTAGAGCCACTCATTAAATTGGCCGGATTATTAACAAAATGTTGCGCAACTTTCCAATCATGAGGCAATGTAACCATCTGCCAAGAGCTATCCAGACGACTAGTTAAATCCGTTCCGGCTAAATTTCTTAGTCCCATTTCCACATTTCCTTGAGCTATTAGCTTTAGAAAATGGACACCACCAGCACTTGGCAGGATGCGATGCTCATTTTCTGCAGGTAACGCTGCAGTTAGTCCACCAAGTGCATGGGCCTTCTTAGCAGTCTTAAAAGGGGCCTTCAGCTCACCTGTATGAAATTGCCAATCATCATTTAAATATTCTTTCACACGCATATTTTTCAACTCCTCTGAATATGGTTCCAGTTTAGACGCTTTTTTCATATGCTATAATGACGATAATCGACCAAAAAAATCATTTCCTGCAATTTACCAACTTAGTCAAGAGGTGTATCACAACAATGCCACATAATTATTTTGAACAGATCACATCTAATAATAAGCGGGCAATCATTGCAACTCAGATGCCGTTAGCGCTCTTTTATAAACAACGATTAAACAATAAGGTTCTCTACACAATGGTCCAATCTGGACAGGTCAAATCTTTTGAAGCAGCTGATTATTCGCAACCTCATCAGGACGAAGACTTTGAGTTAATGTATGTACTTAAAGGACAACTAACCAACTTCATTGAAGGCCAAGAATTCTATTTCAAAGCAGGCGATGGTTGTCTTCTGCCTCCCCAAATTACGCATACGGAATCATTAGATATCGGATGTACTGTTATTTTTATTAACCTATCACAACCGCTCTTGAGGACACTGCTAGACGCAACCACCAGTACTGGCACCATCTTCAGTTTCTTAAATCAAAATCTAAGATCAAATAACCAGTGGAAGCGTAACTATCTAGAAATAACTCGAACCATACCAGTGCCCTATGAAACTTTTCAAATTATTATGGATTCATTACAACAAGAAGTCGCAACTAAGAAAATTGGCGCGACTTACTTTCAGCATGGTTTGGTCTTACGGTTGTTAAGCGCTCTTGAAGATACAGCCCGATTTAATATCAAAAACGTGGACTTAGATGCCTCAAAGGAGGATTATCTCGTCCACCGCGTCATCCACTTTATTGATGAACGTTTAGGTCAAGCTTCTAGAACCGATATTCAACAGCACCTGCATTACAACGCAGAGTATCTAAACCGATTGCTCAAGAAACAGACCGGTCAGACCCTCACCGAATACGCCCAATTAGTCCGTCTCCAAAAAGCAAAACAACTCTTAGTTGCCACCAACTTGAAAATAAATGCGATAGCCGAACAACTTGGCTTTAACAGTGAGACTTATTTTTATCATTATTTTAAAAAGAATACGAACCTATCCCCCAATCAATATCGTCACCGCTTCAAATGAAATTATCATTGGACAGAAGAAAAGCAGTTCAAAAAGTTGAACTGCTTTTCTTCTTATCTTAATTGATGCTGAGCTCGGTACTCAGAAGGAGACACACCTAGGTGCTTCCGAAAGACTTTATAAAAATATGACGGATTTTCATAGCCAACTTTAATCGCAATTTGATCAACGGGTGCTGAAGTATACGTCAAATATTCTGCAGCAACATTAATTCGTTGCAAATGGACCAGTTTGATAAACGTTAGTCCAGTCTTACCCTTTAAAAAAGCTGACAAATAATTAGGATTGAATCCAAAATAGTCTGCCATGGCTGCTAACGTAATCGTTGAATAGTGCTTTTCAATATATAGCAATAAAGACAATAAGTTGGTCCCCGTATTCACCTGCTTTTTAACCCTGAAATCAGTCTCTGAAGCCACACGAATGAGCCGCAAAAACAAAGTTAAAATTTCTAGCCGAATAATCTGATTACTCTGACCATCCGCAGCATAAAATTCCTGGATGATATCATATAGCACCCCTACGATTTTGGCATTATGCTTTGTTCCAAATATACTATAATTGCCTTCACTACGGTCTTCATTGGAAAGTATCGATAAGAGTAATGTTGATATATTAGTCGTGTTATTTACTGGACGTAAAAATTCAAAATCGTTTAACGAGAAAGCTGATCGCTTCAAAGCGATATTGACGACAATTGAGCCATCATCAATTGCTTGTACCTGGTGTACCGTTCTTGCCCCCATAACAATCACATCGTCTTGAGCAACCCGAAAGTTGCCATGCTTGGTTGCAACAACACAGTCTCCTAACAGCGGAACCATCAATTCAACATAATTGTGAATGTGAAACGGAATGTATGAATTTACAGGCTGTACTGAAATCGCAATAGATTGCAAATTAATTTCCAAGGAATCATCCAAAGTACTAAAAAATTCATACACTGGCTTATCACCAACATTATCGACTGGATGAACATGCATTCCAGCTGCAATTTTCTTCCAATCACGTGGTCGATTATTCCGTCGTAATAATTCTAAAACTTCGGTATTCATTCGATCATTTCCCTTCAAAAGTTGCTATTTCACACATTATTCGCCAATAAGTTGATTCACGTTATTGTAATCGATTTCATAATACTCTAATGTATATTTGTTGATAAGGCCTGCAGACACACATCTATGAAATGAACACACTTAATCTGACTTTTAGCAATAGTTTCACTTTTACACTTAAGCTAGAATGTAAGCGCAAACACAAATTGGAGGCTTATATCTTATGCTAGATTTAACGCAAAAACCATATTATTTAAACCAAAATCAAATTGACTATGTTCAAAACAAAGTTTCACAAATGACTCTGGATGAAAAGATTGGCCAACTATTCTTCGTTATCGGACAAGATGAAGATACCGTTGATTTGCCCGCATTCATCCAGAAATACCAGCCAGGCGGGATGATGTATCGACCCGATTCTGCAGAGAAAATTAAGGATGAAGTTAAACACATTCAGTCAGCCACCAAAATTCCATTGTTCTTTGCAGCAAATCTGGAGTCTGGCGGTAATGGTATTGTTACAGAAGGAACTTGGTTTGGGATGCCCCTCCAGATGGCAGCCACAGACGACACCACTAGTGCATTTAAACTAGGCGAAGTCGCTGGTAATGAGGCACGTCAAGTTGGTGTCAACATGTCTTTTGCACCAATTGTAGACATCGATAACAACTTTCGCAACCCAATTATGAATACCCGTACCTTTGGGAGCAATCAATCAAAAGTTATTCAAATGGCCTCAGCTCAGACAAAGGGACTACAAAAAAGTGACATCATCCCTGTTATCAAGCATTTTCCAGGAGACGGAGTAGATGAGCGTGACCAGCACCTTTTAAGTTCCATTAATTCACTATCGGCTGACGACTGGATGACTTCCTATGGGCAGATCTATCACCATTTTATCGAAGCTGGTATTCCAAGTATTATGATCGCACATATTATGCAGCCTGCTTGGGAACGCCGTTTACAACCAGGAATTGAAGATAAAGACTTACGGCCTGCATCTAGTTCCAAGCTATTAATCGATGGTTTACTACGCGATCAATTAAACTTTAACGGGCTTACCATTACGGATGCCACACCAATGTTAGGCTATAATACAACACTGCCCCGGTCTGAGGTCCTACCTGCAACCATTAATGCTGGCATTGATATGATTCTCTTTAATAAGAATATCGATGAGGATTATGCTTATATCAAGGAAGCTATTCAGTATCACACCTTACCAATGTCACGTGTGGATACAGCCGTGACGCGCATTCTCGGCACAAAACTATCACAGGGCGTTATGGACATTGAAGAAACTTCTTTGAAAACACCGGCCAGCCAATTGAATCTTAATAAAGCGGAACACTTACGCTGGGCAGATGAAGTTGCCAAAAAGTCAGTCACGCTAGTCAAAGACCGCGACCGTTTATTACCCGTAACTCCTGCAAAATACCCACGGATTCGTCTCGTTGTATTAGGTGATTCTGACGACGGTGGCTTTAAAGAAGGCGGGCATGTTGCGAACGCATTTCAGAAGGGCTTGGAAGACCAAGGGTTTGAAGTCTCGTTATTTAATCAAAACAAATTAGATTTTCACGAAGTATTTGAAGAAGGCGTCAGCGACCTACAGAAAAAGTTTGATTTGGCACTCTATATTGCAAACGTCGAAACTGCCAGCAACCAAACGACGACCCGGTTGAATTGGGTCCATTTAATGGCTGCCGATGCTCCTTGGTATTTGCAAAGTATTCCAACAGTCTTCATCTCTACGGCCAATCCATACCACTTGTTTGATTTGCCACGAGTCTCGACATTTATCAATGCTTATACGGGAAATCAATCAAATATTGATGCGGTATTACGCAAAATCAGTGGTCAAGAATCATTCGTCGGCAAAAGCCCTGTTGACCCATTCTGCGGAGATTTAACGGCTAAACTATAATATAGTAGGAGGATTTTCATCATGAATATTTCACAGATTCTAATTAATCATATGCATGAACCACTGGGATTTGATCTAACTAATTTGCGAATTGAATTCAAGGTTGATGCGCCACATTACACTAAAGTGAAGAAACAACTTATTATTTGGAAATCGAATTCAGAGCAACCTTGTTATCAAACTGAATTAACCGATTACGATAATAACTTTTTCGACGTTGCAATGGATTTAGAACCTCGAACAGAATATTCTGTCCGCATCATCCTTCAAAATAGCGAGCAACAAATTTCCGCAGATAGCCACTTTGAGACTGGTAAAATGGCTGAAAAATACACAGCAGATTGGATTGGAAATTCCAATAAATCGGTTCAAAACACACTATTCAAAAAATCGTTTAAGACGACACAACCAATCGTAAAAGCGAGATTATATGCGACTGGATTGGGATTGTATGAAGCGTATTTAGATCATCAAAAGATTGGTGATGAGTATTTAGCACCAGGCGTGACTGCCTATAACAAATGGGTTCAAGTCCAAACCTATGATGTCACAAAAGCTTTACAGTCACCAGCAACGCATGAACTATGCTTTAGTACCGGTGATGGCTGGTATAAAGGAACCTATGGCTTTGATGGTGGTAAGGATTGTATTTACGGTGACCAGCAGCGCATCCTCGCCGAACTTCATCTGACCTATGCAGACGGCAGTACAACTGTTTTGAATACCGATTCGAGCTGGGAAACCACAACTGGGAAAATCACCAAATCAGCGATCTATTATGGCGAAGATATTGACGACACACTCACTATTACTGATTGGCAGCCAGTGGTCATCCTCTCAGAGTCTAAAACGACGCTTCAAGATCGTTTAAGTCTGCCAATCAAGATTCACGAGAATCTGGCAGTTCAACAAATACTGACAACACCTGCAAAAGAGACCGTACTCGATTTTGGTCAAAACCATGCAGGTTGGCTCACTTTTTATAATCGTGAGCCCAAAGGGACTGTATTAACTTTTCAATTTGGTGAAATCTTACAACAAGAAAACTTTTACCGTGAGAATCTTAGAACTGCCCGTGCCAGCTTCACATATGTATCAGATGGAAAAGAAGGTTGGGTTCGTCCTCATTTCACCTATTTTGGTTTCCGTTACGTTAAAGTTACAGGCAATACAAAGCCACTTGATTCACAGGACTACAAATCACCAGTTCTGTATTCCGATATGGAGTCTACAGGATCAATTCACACTGATAACGAAGATGTCAACCGGCTCTTTAAGAACATTGTTTGGGGACAGAAAAGTAACTTTCTGGATGTCCCAACCGACTGTCCTCAGCGTGACGAACGTCTAGGTTGGACAGGTGATGCTAATATTTTCTCCAATACTGCAGCATACAACATGAACGTCTTTCAGTTCTTCAAGAAGTATGCACGTGACATGGCAGTAGAACAAAGTCAGCATGATGGCATGCTGACAATGTATGCGCCTGCTATGGGTGTTGATGATGGCGGTGCAGCTGTCTGGGGCGATGCAGGTACCATTATCCCATGGAACATGTATCAAGATTACGGTGATACCGCGGTATTAAAGCAAAACTATACCGCTATGAAATCCTGGGTCAATTGGATAACTGCAAATACCAAAACACCTAATTTATGGACTGGCATGTTTCAATTTGGTGATTGGATTGCCTTGGATGGTGAAAATCCTGCGCTTCCAACGGGTAAAACCGACGAAGATTTCATCGCATCCGTTTATTACTATTACTCCAGTTTAATTGTCGCAAAAACTGCAGCTATGCTTAATCATTCCCAAGATGCTGATGAATTCTCCAGTCTAGCGACGAATATTAAGTCAGCGATTCAACGAGAATATATTACACCGACTGGGCGTTTGGCAATCGATACTCAAACTGCCTATGCACTTGCGCTTCAATTTGAATTGGTTCCTAAATCACAAGTAAAACGTGTCCTTAATGATCTTACCAATCGACTTGGAAAGGATAACGATCACTTAAAAACCGGTTTTGTCGGAACGCCATTCATTTGCCAAGTATTATCCAAATATGGACAGCACAAAGTCGCAACCAAGATTTTCTTGCAAACCGACTTTCCGAGTTGGCTATATGCTGTCAAAATGGGCGCTACCACTGTTTGGGAGCGTTGGAATTCCGTAGAACCAGACGGCAGTATGAACAAAGATGGCATGAACTCTCTAAACCATTACAGTATTGGTGCCATTATGGAGTGGGCTTACAAATACTTAGTTGGTATTAGTGAACATGACGCTGGCTATCAATCAATCACCTTTGCGCCTCACTTTGACTATCGATTGAAACAAATCAGTGGACACTACGATACGCCCTATGGTCCATTCAAGATGAGTTCACGTATCGAAACGGACGCTAGTCATACGATTAAAGTTAGCCTGACCGTTCCTTTTGGTACTACCGTTACTGTTAAGCTACCAAGAGCTGAAGGTCGTCAAATCCACGTGAATGATCAGATATTGACCGGCAACAGTTTCAAACTCATCGGCGGTCAGTATGAAATCTACTATCAACCAACTAATAACTACATCGAGCACTACTCTGAGGATACAGCCGCTGCGACAATTATGGCTGATCAGCAATTGGTACAACAAATTGACCGTATTGATTCGGTATTAGATTTCTTTAAGAATGATCCTGATGCCGTTCAAGGTGGTCTTGGTAAGATGTCGTTAACTAAGTTAAATACATTATTACCTTTTATCAACATTGATCCAGATCATCTCGTCAAAATCAATGACTTATTGACGTCTACACCATTATCAAGTGAACGTCAGTTTATGAAGGAGCGATAATCTAATGGTCTTAAAATATCAAAACCCAATCTTACGGGGGATGTATCCTGACCCTAGCATTACGCGAGTTGGTTCCACTTACTATATGGTTAACAGTACTTTTGAATACTATCCGGGAATTGCACTATCCAAAAGTAACGATTTGCTGAATTGGACGAAACTCCCCGGAATCGCATCTTCTTCTAATCAAGCGGATCTACGGCAGTCGAAGTCTAATGAGGGTATATTTGCGGCATGTTTGCGGTATTACGAACACCATTTTTATGTGATTACCACTAATTTTGCCGAATTTAAGACTTTCCTGATTCGTGGTCGTTTAAGTGCTGACGGCGAGCACGTCGAATGGGAAACACAGCGGATAGAAATCGATGTCCCTGGGATTGATCCGGATATCTACTTTGAAGATCAACACGCTTATGTCCAGTTCACCGGATATGTTGATAAACAAGGGACAAAGGCAATCCGTCAAGTCGAGATAGATTTAACGACAGGCAAGATTATTCATGAGCCTGTGATTCTAACCTATGGTACTGGTGGTCGAGATGTTGAAGGCCCTCATATTCTCAAAAAGTCAGGTTGGTATTACTTATTGGCAGCAGAAGGCGGTACCGGTGAAGGTCACATGATTACCATTTTCAGGAGTAAATCCATTTGGGGGCCATACACTGATGACAGCACGGTCAATCCGCTGTTTACCAATCGTGATCGCGCGAGTGAACCCCTTCAAAATGTCGGTCATGGCGACTTATTCCAAGATGTCAATCATAATTGGTGGCTTGTTTGCTTGGGGACCCGTCCCGCACAGGTTGGGTTCACAGCGATTACAAACATCGGGCGAGAAACTTTACTCTACCCTGTTACTTGGGAAAAGGACTGGCCAACTGTGAATAATAGGATTCCTACAGTAAATGTTGACTTATCCCAATTTCCAAAGCATGCGGCATCATTGCCACACGCTCAGCAACAGAATCGCTTCGTAGATCAGTTCACCACGTCTGATTTAAATCCCGAGTGGCTGAGCTTACGAGATCAAGTGCCAGGGCTTAGCATTTACGACGGCCAACTTCACTTACCTGGTAACGAACATCAATTATCAGACCTCAGCACGCCAGCATTTATTGGTGTTCGACAAACGGAACATGATGAACGATTCACTGTCACACTTTCACCTGACAGTCATGTCAATCAAGGAAGTTTTGGAATCGCAACTATCATAGATGCAGATCATTTTGCTGCACTTTTGATCAGACAAAGCTCAGAAGGTGGCTACATCGTTTACCGCTGTCAGCAAGTAGGTGATCTAAAAGTCAACCGGGAATTAGGTACTTTACCAGAATACCCGACAGCACTCAGCATCTTAAATCGTTCAGATAAGAAAACATTTGTCGCAACGATGAGTGACGAGAAGCAAGTCTCCTTCTCAACAGATAGTCTCTTGCTATCAAATCAAGCAATCGCAGCACTGAATACCGGTGATATTCAAGGTATATTCGCTTATAAGAACGCACAGTTCGTCATTTCTCAAGCTGTACGTGAGGCTTTACCGAAGCATGAGTGACCTCTTAGTACATCTTGAGCATTCTCAAGCGCAGTATTGTGAATATTGATGAAATCATTTTCTGATATAGGCTCAGTACCGCTATCATTAAATGATATTTCGACAGGAATTGCGAAGCTAATATTCTATTCTTAAAGCGAATCGTTAGATACATGGAAGGTGTCCTTTATGCCAAGTAAGATTATTTATAATTGTGAAGTTATTAATGCGGGCTATTATGTTACAAGCGCTGATTTGTTAGGAGAAACTGGTGAACAGCTCACCGAGTCACAGCTCCGTTTTGAAGTTAATGGTCATAAGATTGGAATCAAGTCACTATTAAAAGTTGGTCGCAAAATTCATATCGAATTTGAAGAGACACGGGCATTATCGCTGTTGAATTTTGATGTAAAAAAATTTGTCAACGAATTTTACTACCCCCAAGTTAATTTGAAGGTTTGCAACCAAAATACTGTACAGTATGAAGTTATCTTTAAAGATGATGACTATTTGGCAGATTTCGATACAAATATTTTTCAAAGGGATACTGGCCGAATCTCTTATTATCAATATCAGACGGGTTCCAAAGATGAAGCAAGACCATTAGTTGTCTTTTTACATGGCTCTGGTGAAAGAGGATTCAAGAACCAGATGCCATTGTTAGGTAATGATGTGCCCAAAACAATTCATGATTATATCTCTGAGCATGAAAATGCTGTCTTGCTGGTCCCACAAGCGACTTGGGCACCTGAGTTAAACGGTTGGTTCCGACCTGAAATCCGTAAAACATTATTGAGTCTGATTAAATCAAAAATTCAGTCAGATAATATTGACTCAAAACGTATTTATTTGGTGGGCCTATCTAACGGCGGTGCAGCAACATGGCATTTTGCAGAACATCACTCAGATTTATTTAGTGCAATCGTCCCCTGTTGCGGGTATATTTATAACGAAGATAAATCCTTTGTGGGGGCGGCTGGTGAGGGCCGATATATGCATCCACGCATGGCAGAAGCGAAGGCACTCAAAGAAACACCAATTTGGGCATTCCATTCACATGACGATCATACCGTAAATGTGCAAGGAACACTTGAAGCAACTGAGATGGTCAAAAAATGTGGTAATCAAAATGTCAATGTGACGATTTATGATGATGGTAAAGTTACACCAAATCCACACGGGTGCTGGGAACCAGCATTTGATACACCGACATTGTTACCATGGCTGTTCTCACAAAGAAAAGCGTAGATAAGTTTACACGAGTTAATTAACCCCAAAAAGCTAGCACCCAAACCCCAACCGGGTTCAGGTGCTAGCTTTATTCAACTCGCTCTATTTAATTCGTAACCGACGTTTTCGTCTTAGCTGGTAACGCGGTCAAAAAATGGCTAAAGCACTGCTTCAAGAAGTGTTCGCTAGCGTCATCAGTCAAATGGTCATTCTCATCAAACTTGGTGCCAGCTTGTGGCAACATGAATTCGTTGCCAGGGAGGACCTTGGCGTCAACACCTGGTGAGTCCAGGATTTGACGTAAGTTCATTTGGGCGCGGACGGTGCCTTGAACACCTAGTGACGTACCAACAATCATGACTGGCTTATCCTTGAATGGGTGTTCTGCACATGAGAGCCATTCGATGGCACTCTTCAACGCTGCTGGAATACTGTGATCGTATTCAGGCACGCCGAACACGACACCATCGGCTGCTTCAATCTTAGCCGCTAGTGCTTTGACACTTGCAGGCTCTTGGTCGATATCGTCTTCGTTGAATAGTGGTAAGTCTTTGATTTCACAGATATCAAAGTTAACCTGGGTCTCAAACAAATCCTTCATCACGTATAATAACTTGCGATTATAAGACTTGGAGGCGTTGGTCCCCACGATTGCCACGATATTGGCTTCATCGTCGCCAGCAGCGGCTTGCCGTTGGGCGTTGTCACTGGCAGCTGCACCGGCAACGTAGCCAGACGAGATACCCCAAGTATTCATCATACTTGGCATCGAATCGTGACCATTGGCCCCACCGATGATCTCACCAGCACCAAAGTAATTGGCAACCGGCGCATCCTTGGTCGTGACTAGTTGTAAGTTGTCTGCGTTGACACTGTAACC
The DNA here is from genome assembly GCF_018991255.1 of Lactiplantibacillus sp. 30.2.29. Taxonomy (NCBI): domain Bacteria; kingdom Bacillati; phylum Bacillota; class Bacilli; order Lactobacillales; family Lactobacillaceae; genus Lactiplantibacillus; species Lactiplantibacillus sp. 30.2.29. The sequence goes on from NZ_JAGYGU010000029.1 coordinate 22,457, forward strand.
ACCTAAAGTTGTGGCAAACCGGTCGCGTTGTTCAATGATGTAGAAAGTCTGACCTTCAAATTGGTGCAAGAACTTCGGATCGCGTCCAAATTCATGATCATGACCATCTTTGACGTAGCCCTGATAATTTTTGACCGTTTGGGCCAATTCATCCACATCCATACCAGCTTGTTTAGCTGCATCAGCTAGGTTACCCTTGACGAAGATTGGGCGCTTATCCTTGTTATCGAAGAAGCTTTGAATTTCTTCCGGCGTAAAGTCGTGTAAAATCAATAGATCATAGACTTTCTTCCAAGTCCGTTCATCCATAACTAAGTAAGCGACCTTATCATCCTGCTTGAGAATGGCATTCCGGAAAGCCGTGTAAACGTTGGATTCATTAACGATCCGCTTTCCTTTGGAATTGACATAAATGGCACCCATGTCCGTCGCTTGCTTTGAAGCGTAGGTCGTCAACTTGGCCACGCCTGGTTCAACTTCCACACCATGTGGATAGAGCTTATACCAGCCTAAATCGTGTGTTTGTAGGTCCAAATCTGCGTTGAACTGGTAAGCATCACCAGTCGACGTCATTGGACCATAGTAATCGATACCTTCACTCTCTTCGCCGCGCATCTTCTGGTTGGCACCATGGCCACCGGCAGCTAGGACGACTGAACGCGCTTTGATGTTGACCATTTGGTCCTTTTGGGCGGCAACGACACCACGTAATTGCTTATCATTATCCAGCATCAACTTTTCGACCCGCGTGTCTAGTAAGATTTGACCACCCGCGGCAGCAAAGGCTTTTGAGACCTTTTGAATGAATTCGTAACTGCTTGCGGACGGCAATTCGATTTGTCGATTGATCGAATGTTCCGGCGTTTGGGTCTGGGCCTTTTGGTAATGCAAATCGGCGAACTTGCTGATGAAATCAATGGCTGGGCCAATGTTATGCACCATCAAATCAGTTAAGGCCGGGTAATTGGTTTCCAAGCTTTCACGAGCGACATCTTGCGCTAACATCTCTGGTGTATCGTGATTGTTATCAAAGATTTGTGCGGAGACATCCGAACCTGTCCCGACAACATTGGAACCATTCAAAATCGTCGCGCCACCTAAATAGCCGTTTTTCTCAACTAAGATGACTTTTTGTCCCATCGATAGTGCGCGGCAACCGGCAACCAATCCCGCTTCACCACCACCGATGATCAAGACGTCAGTCCGATAGTTTTTCGTCTGCGGCTTAGCCTTCTTAGGGACTGGATGAACGGTCACGCCAGCATCGGCGACAGCCTGATCAGCCGACTTCAATAGCGCTTGGGTCATGACCGTCGCACCACTGATCGTATCCACGTCGAATGACTGTTCAGTAATAATATTTTGCTTCAACTTATCGATGACTTGGTTAAAAATCCCCGACGTTTCGGAATGTTTTAATATCTTCAAGTCCTCAATCTTATTGTCTTGTACGTCCACTTCATAATTGATGATACCGTTGTGGCCCATTGCCTGTCCGGTAATTTGTTTTTTACTCAATAGCAAACACTCCTTTGCGTCGCGGCGTTAAGCCACTGGTAACTGTGACGTGTTGGTCGTGGTCAATGAAGATGGCCTCTGTCTTAGGAAGCGGCTCAATCAGCTGAGCGCCCCGCTTCGGCCCTTCAAAATAGGCCACGGTCGACAACACTTCTGCTAATTCTGACTGTTCGGTAATAATCGTCACTTGATCAACTTGGTTTTCCACCGGATAACCCGTTTTCGGATCAAGAATGTGGTGATATTGGCGATTGCCAATCTTAAAATAGCGCTCAAAAATTCCCGAGGTAACGACCGTCCGTGCTGGCATCTCAACTTGTAACGCTGGATAGCCACGTGGCGCTTCTGGGGCTTGAATTCCGACCTGCCACCGTTGATCAGCGGTCAGTGGATTGTCCCCGAGGAGCTTCACGTTGCCACCTAAGTTAACGATGGCGTGTTCGATACCCGCCTGTTGCAATTGCGTCACGATTTGATCAGCAAAATACCCCTTGGCGATCGCGCCTAAGTCCAGCTGCATGCCAGGTTGGCGTAAATACACGCTTGATTGCGCTTCATCTAAAATCACTTCATGCAGGTCCATTAAGGCTAACCGTTGCTGGATTTCTTCAGCGGACGGTACCTGATGGCCACCAAAGCCAATCTTCCATAGTTTGACTAGCGGTCCAATCAGAACGTTAAAACTAGTCGGATACTGTTGCGTATAGCGAATCGCATCCGCTACTAACCGAAAGCACGCCGTACTGACCAACACCGGATGAATCCCAGCATAGCGATTGATCGCGGCCACTTCCGAATCGGGGCGATTGACCGAAAAGACCTCATCCATCCGTTGCAAGTAATCATAGACGGCCTCAACCGCCGTTTGATTCGGTTCAAAGAGGGTCAGCGAGATAACGGTACCCATCATCGTAAATTGCGAGACATATTTCTTATGCGTTTCCATCATCCTGCTGACCCCACTTGTTCATCGTTAGTTTATTTAATCGCTTAATTCAATTTCAAGTCTTCTAGTTCTGGGCGTAGGTGCGCTAAGGCAATCTGGCCCGGCGCTGAAGCAGCACCGACCGTGGCAAATGAGAGACACGATCCAAAGGCTTCGCCCGCGATCCGTGAAACTTTACCTAAGTCACCCATCGACATCGTAATCACAGGCCGTGACAACGTTTGATGGGCGATATTGGTGGCGGTCAGTAGTGTCAACACATCTTCAGCGGATTGTGGCATGACAGCCATCTTAGCGACATCCGCACCATAGTCCACCATGCTGGTCAACCGTTTGACGATCTCCGCAGCACTTGGTGTCTTGTCGAAATCATGATTACTCATGATGACAACGACGTTAACAGCCTGAGCTTGCGCGACCAACTGCTTAACGTCCTTTTCTTCATGATAACGTTCAACATCCAACGCATCGGTGAAATTCCCAGCAATCACCGCTTGGCACACCTTGAAGTAGTCAGCGTCGGCTAAGGCCAATTCACCGCCTTCACCCTTCGTCCGAAACGTCGTCAGCAAGGCAATATCGCCTAATGCGTTTCGCAGTTGTTGGCCGGCATCCTGTAACTTAGCGGCATCCGTGACGCCGTCAAAGAAATCAATGCGCCATTCAACTAAGTCCGGCTTAGCGGCCTTAATCGGATCAACTGCACTCAGAATATCCGCGACCGTCTTACCCGTGATGGGCACCGCGATTTTGGGACGGCCAGTGCCTAATTCGATGTTTCGTAATTTAATGACTGGTTGCATTGTCAATAGAAGCTCCCTTCTGTGAACGTTTACCAAAGAGATGGTAATAACGAACAGTAATCAATACGGCTAAAATAAATCCAATCAATGCAATGATGACATCGAATAAGAAAATATTAGCCAAGTTTGTTGACATCATACCGGTAACTAGAGGAATCGTAAAGGATGCGATTGATCCTGCAGTATAGAATGCCCCAGTAATCGTTCCTTTGCCTTGTGGGAAAAATGTCGACATCACTGTCAGGCCTAACTGCATCACACCACCAGCAGCTGAGAAACCAACAACGAATGACATAATTGAACACATCAAGGATGTTGGGAACAGATACATTAATAACAATGATAAGAATGAGAGTAACGTATAAACGCCTAAGAATTGAATTTCTTTTACGGCGCGTTTAGCTAATGCAGCTGTCACTAACACACACACGATTGAGCCAATACTGTAATAACTAATTAACGCACGCGAACTTGCATCTCCCATGCCGGCCACTTTAGTCCCGTACTGACTTAACCACTGACTGACAAGATAGAACGTTGCTTGTGAAACATACCCGTATAAGATGAACAATGTTCCATCAAACCACAAATTACCTTTTGATTCTGGTTTAGCTTCCTCAGTTGCATCAGCCGCAGCAACCTTAGCATCTTGATTGGCAACTGGAAACTTGCCAGCGCTCAACAAGAACAGTAAGTTAACGACCATCACAACGATACAGAAGATGAATGACCAGCCATACCAGTAATTGCCAGCAACTAAGAAGCTAACAAATAATGGTAATCCAAATTGACCTACAGAAATGAATGCCTTAATAATGACATTCGCAGTCCCTTTGGATTCTGGGAACATTTCCATCAGCGCTGGGTACGTCCCGGAATCCAAGAACGAATTAGCGATTCCGGCTAAAATCCCGAAAATATAAGCAACGGTAATCGATGGACTTAGCAGGATCCCCGCAAAGAACAATAAATAAGTTAATACACCCAATACAACGAACGGCTTACGTCCAAATTTATCTGATAGGAATCCAGAAACCAGTAAAACAATCAACCGGCCAATTCCTAGTGAGGAAATAACCACAGCAACCCCACCAGTAGTTGTTTGCCAATGTTTAGCCAAAGCTTCCATGTTTTGAGCTAAAATAATAACTCCGATACCATGGATGAAATAATTTAAATATAAGCTAATGGCAGTTGGCATATATTTATTTTTCATGGCAACCTCCTACTTATTTTTGTGCTGCAGCATCTTCATCGAATAGAATGTGGCGAATATAATCAACTGGCATGTCTTCTCCAGTCCAAAGCTTGAAAGCGGCTGCACCTTGTTCTAGCATCATGCCTAAACCATTAAAGACATGTTCAACGCCTGCTTCTTGGGCAACTTTCATTAATTTTGTTGTCCGTGGTGCATAAACCGTATCAAAGACAACTAAGTCTTTACGTAACCAGCTTGGATCATCAACCAAAGTCTTATCTTCAAGTGGCTTCATACCAACACCGGTAGCATCGGTATAAATAAATGAATCTTGAATTTCTTTCTTGAAATCATCGCGATCTTCTAGGGCATGTAATGTGGCGTGGCATGAAGTCCGTTCATTAATCAAGTCAACATTATGTTGGGCATTTTCCCATTCAGCATCGTGTAAGTTAAAGATTGACATTTCTTTAACACCATCTAAGGCAGCTTGAACTGCAATCGCAGTCCCAGCACCACCGGCACCAGCCAAAGTCATTTTATGTCCCCGAATGTTGATTCCTTCATCATCAAGTGACTTCATGAAGCCGATCCCATCAGTTGTGTAGCCGGTTAAAACGCCATCATCATTAACAATCGTGTTAACCGCACCACACATTTCAGCAGCTGGGTCTAACTTATCAAGTAATGGCAATACTTTTTGCTTATTCGGCATTGAAACATTTGAGCCCCGCATATCCAATGTACGGATTGATTCAATTGCTGAAGGCAACTTTTTGTTATCGATTTCAAAAGCAAGGTAAGCGTAGTTCAATCCTAACTTTGCAAAAGCATTATTATGCATTGTTGGTGACATTGAATGGCGAATCGGGTAAGCCATCAAACCAATTAATAATGTGTGTCCATCGATACGTTCTGTCATGTTAATCCACTCCTAAAATTTATATTATTTAATATTTGTTACTCAATTCACTTGTCATCTTAACAAAATGCTTTAATATAATAAATATAGAACCGTTGCTATATTGATTAAATATTTTTATGAATGAAAGGGGTATCACACGTATTGAATCTAAGACATTTGGAATTTTTCAAAGAATTGGCACGAACTCAGCACATGGCAAAAGCAGCTGAAAACCTTGGTATATCACAGCCTTCGCTAAGTTACGCCATTAAAAAATTAGAAAGTGAACTTGGTGTCCCTTTATTCGAACCAGACGGCCGAAATATTCGTTTGACACCAGTTGGTGCCGTCTATTTGAAGTATATTACTGCGAGTTTAAGCGATTTATCACAAGGTAATGAGCTCGTCAAACAACTTATGGACCCTGATACTGGTCATGTCAAACTCGGCTTCACTTATACACTTGGGCAGCAACTAGTCCCCGAATTAATGACCAAGTTCCACACCGATGATAAGAATCACGCCATTACCTTCGAACTAGGACAAGGAAACTCAACAGAATTACTAGAAGAATTAGCAGATGAAAAATATGATCTCGTTTTGGCTTCAAATGTCGAAAAGTTAGGCGAACAGCCAACCAACACACTCTTTGACTTCATCCCATTAGTTCAACAAGAAATCGTTGCGGCTATTCCAAGTCATCATGCCCTAGCCAAGCAGTCGGAACTGCACGTTAAAGACTTAGAACCTTACCCCATGATTTGTTTTTCGCATAACAGTGGCTTGAGACCACTGATTGACCAAATTTTGAAGGATGCCCATGTTGAACCTAAAATTGCTTATGAAGTCGAGGAAGACCACACGATGGCTGGCTTTGTCAGTTATAATTTTGGTGTTGCACTGATGCCTTATTTACCACTTTTAGACCAGTCCAGTATTACACTAAAGCACCTCACCGATCAGCCATTACGGCACCAAATCTATCTGATTAGTAAACGTAATCACTTTGTCACACCGTCCGTTAATCGCTTTGAAGAATTCAGTCGCAGCTATTGTTGGCAACATTACACACAAGTCGAACGGATGATTTAATTATCGGAACCTAAAAACGCCAAAGAGGCTGCTTAACCTCTTTGACGTTTTTAAGCTGTAACACTTCTTTTTTCACGACCAATTCCCAATACCACGATGCTGCAAATGACACCGATAACCGCAATCATCACATCGAACCACATAATATCATGAATCCCATATTGCGAAATCCACGCCGTAAACACCGGAATCGTAAATGAAGCTAGACCACTAGCCGTGTAGTATATACCGGTAATTCGACCTTTCGCACGTGGAAATGTATCACTCATGATCGTCAATCCCAGCTGCATGACGCCGCCAGCTGCGGAGCATCCGATCACAAACGAACTAACTAGTGCAACACCCCACGTCGGAATCAACGTTAACGCTAATAATGCCAGCAATGAGACTATTGTGTCGATCAGCATGAACCAGACTGGCTTGATAATCCGCTCCACTAATACCGCGGTCACAACCACGCCTAGTATTGAGCCAACACTGTAGACACTCACAAGCATACGTGCATGTACCAGATTTAAATGAATCACATCACTGCCGTATTTCGTCAACCATTGGCTCACTAAGTAAAAGGTCGCCATGGAGATATAACCAAAGATCGTCAATACAATTCCCAAAGTCAGCTTTTTCAGCGTTAATCCAGGCTTGCTTGCGGTTTCCGTTGATGTTGTATCCTGATTACTGGCTGGAAGCGTCGATAATTTTGGAAAATCTCGTAGTCGTAAGAATATAAAATTAGCCACCATCAAAAAAATACAGAGCAGAAATGACCAGCCATACCACAGCTCAAAATGATCAAGGCCTGCCACAATAATTGGAAGAAGCAACTCCCCAATAGACGCAAACGCCTTAATCATAATATTCGCCGTTGCCTGCCGCTTTGGGTAAAGTTCCATTAACGCGGGATAAGTCCCAGAATCCAAAAAAGAATTAGCCATTCCTGCTAAAATTCCGGAAAAGTAGGCCACAATAATGTTCGGAGAAACAATAATACCAATAAAGAATAACGTGTAAGTCAATATCCCAATCTGCACAAATAATTTGCGCCCCAGCCGGTCAGAAAACGTTCCAGCCAGATAGAGGACGAGCAACCGGCCAATTCCTAGCGAAGAAATAACCAGAGAAACTCCAGCATCACTGACATGCCATTGCTGACTTAACACAGTCATATTCTGAGCTAAGATGACTATTGCCATCCCGTGGACAAGGTAATTATGATACAAACAAATTGTTGTTTTAAACCGTTCTGTTGATGTCATATGAGTCAACCTTTGCCTTGTATAGTTTGAATTGAGTAACAAAGTGGTTTTGCTCATCTATTAACTAGTCATTGTACCGTATATGAAAGCGCTTTTCAACAGTTGATAATCTAAAGGCCCGTGCACCGATTGAATCGGATGAACGGGCCTTCAAAGGATTAGCATATGAACGCCAATAGTTGAATAACTATTTAGACTGCACCGTCACTGTCGCAACAGCATCGTTCTTTGTGACCATTTGATTCGGAATGACATCCATTTTTTCAACATCATCCATATTCGTCACAACTGTCATCACGGTAGTCTTCTTGTCAGCTGCTTGAATAGCTTCTAAATCCATCGTAACTAGCGGATCTCCTAATGCGACAGTATCTCCCACCTTGACATGTGTCTCAAAAGGAGCGCCATTTAGTTCAACAGTATCTAAGCCTAGATGGAGCATAATCTCTAAGCCATCCGTTGTCGTCATCATGATCGCGTGCTTCGTATCTGCAACGGATTCAATCTTTCCTGCTGTTGGTGCAGTGATCTCACCATCGTTCGGTTCAACTGCAAAGCCATCCCCCATCATCTTCTGGGCAAAAACGTCATCTGCTACTGCCGTGATTGAAATAAGCTGTCCGCTGGCAATTGCGTTCAATTTTACAGATTTACTCTTCTTTTTAAATCCAAACACAGTTACACCTTCTAATTAAAATGTTTATTAATTGCACTCCGAGATGAAACGAGTTGTTTGATATGTTGGTCATAATCATTAGCAATGAAGGTATAATATAACAAATCTACGACATATAACTGAGCAACTACCGAAGTCGTCGCAGCAGCCCGCGCAGTTTGATTCTCTTCACTGTCGTCATTGATCAACACCACATCTGCTAGGCTCCCTAGCGTACTAGTTGCATTCCGAGTGAGCGCAATTACTGGAACTTTGACTGCTTTGGCTAATTTAGCAAGTTGGATACTTTCAGATTTCTCACCAGAGTTTGAAACGAGAAACAGTACTGATTGAGCTGCCTGCGTGGTCATCCCAACTGCTAGTAAGTGCGTGTCTTGAGAATGAATAACTGCTTTACCAACTCGAATATATTTTTGTTCAAAGTCAGTTGCAACAACATCCGAAGCCCCCAGGCCATACAGATAGATGCTACTCTTTTCAGCAATCAATTGATTTGCTGCACGTAGCGCTTTGTCACTTAACACACGGCTGGTTTCCTCCACGGTGTGTGCCATTCTCATTGATAATTTTGACTTTATGGCCTCTAAGCTATCCTGAGGATTGATTTCGTCATATAGCGTTTGGTCAACATTACCTTCCGCCGATAAACGTAATTTTAACGCTGGATAGCCACCGTCAGGCATGATCACCTGTCCAAAACGAGCAACTGTGGCCGTACTAACACCTGCAGCAGTAGCCAGTTCAGCGGTGCTCATTTGTATCACTTCATTCGTATGATCTAGGATATAGCGACCAACCTTCTGTTCCGCCTTAGAAAAATTAGTCAATTTATTGTGAATCATATATACAACGCTCGTCATCGTCGGCGCCCTCCCAAGCTTTCTTACTTGATTGGTCGACTATGCTTCAATCACATGGCCTTCCTTATCCTTTGCAATTTTAGCACTACTTGGAATGCCAAAGAAGTACGTTGCAACAAATCCACCTGCGTAAGCAGCCAACAAACCAATGACGTAGCCTAACCAATGACCATTGGCAATCAATGGAATTAAGGCGACACCAGAGGGACCGATTGCTGTGGCACCAATATTGCCTAAGCCACCAATAACAGCACCACCAATACCACCACCGATACATGCAGTAATAAATGGACGACCTAATGGCAACGTGACCCCATAAATTAAGGGTTCGCCAACACCTAAAATTCCAACTGGTAATGCCCCTTTAATCATGTTCGATAGTTGTTTATTGTTCCGGCAACGAATCCAAAGGGCAAGGGCAGCCCCAACTTGTCCCGCACCAGCCATAGCTAAAATAGGCAATAATGGCGTCATACCAAGTTTATTAATCATTTCAATATGAATCGGCGTCAAAATTTGATGTAACCCAAACATAACCATCGGTAGGAAGAATAGCCCTAGAACAAAGCCAGAGACTGCCCCACCGACGTTCAAGATCCATTGAATAGCACCGACCAAACTATTAGAGATAACTCCCGCAATCGGCATAACCAAGAAGATCGTAAAGACGCCAATAACTAGTAACGCAATCGTCGGCGTAATAATAATGTCAATTGAATCTGGAACAACTCTGTGCAACCATTTTTCAACAATTGATAAGACCCAAACGGCAAAAATGACCCCAATAATACCACCTTGACCAGCTGATAGTGCTTGTCCATTAAAGATATTGTGGATTGGCGCTTGTGGAGTAACCCCCGTCAACAGTGTAACCGCACCAATCACACCACCTAATCCGGCTGTGGCACCAAAAACAGTCGCACTATTGATACCAACATAAACCACCAGATATGAGAAAAGGCCACTATTGATAACTTTTAGCACGGTAATGAAATCCGTCCAACTCTTACTAATATCTCCCGCTAACATCATGTTGGACAAAATCGAAGCAATCCCAGAAATTAACCCGGCACCGACGAATACTGGAATCAAAGGAATAAAAATACTAGAAATAGCACTTAATACTTTTCGAACCGGTGTCTGTTTAATCTTGGCCTTTTGTGCTGCATGAACTTCCTTGGCCTTGGCTTCAACCATTTCCTTATCTCGTTGATGTTCCGACTTAGCGTCAGTCGTATCATCTACAAAAGTACTTGGATCTGGAAATGGTTCACCAAGTCCAACACCAACTTGTTTGACCATGATGTCAGCGACTTTATCAACTGTTCCTGGACCCACAATCACCTGAAGCGTGTCTTCTTGAACAACCCCCATGACACCATCGATGGCTTTTAATCCATCCATATCTACTAATGAGTCATCCCGGATCGTCATCCGAACCCTTGTCATGCAATGAATCAGCTTCGCAATATTTTGTGGTCCACCTACATTCGCATAAATACCATTAGCTATTCGTGTGTACTTGTCTTCAGCCATAATGCACCCTCCTTTTAATTAACTGCCTGTCGAACAAAACCATGTGCCTGATTTAATCGCTGACTAGCCTCATCCTTACTCATTCCCGTCAAGACCATAACAATGGCCAACTTTACATCATGATTGGCAACTTCAAATGCATTTGCAGCGTCATCTGAGGAACAATCAGTTGCTTGTACGATAATCCGCTTGGCACGTTCGACTAGTTTCTCATTTGTTGGCTTAACATCTACCATCAAATTCTTGTATACTTTACCGATACCGACCATTGATGCAGTCGAAAGCATATTCAACACTAACTTTTGTGCCGTCCCCGATTTCAAACGAGTCGATCCCGTCAGCACTTCAGGGCCAACTTCGACCTCAATTGGAATTTGCGCATGTTGACTGATAATTGCTTCTGAATTGCAAGCAATACTAATTGTCATCGCGCCCACCGTATGGGCATAATCTAGCCCACCGATAACATAGGGGGTACGACCACTGGCGGCAATCCCGACCACGGTATCATGTGGAGTTAACTTCAAATCGATTAGGTCCTGTTTACCCAGCTCCAATGAATCTTCTGCGCCTTCCACTGCAACCGTCATCGCGGACATGCCACCAGCGATTAATCCCTGTACCATCTCAGGCGAAGTACCAAAAGTTGGCACACACTCTGCAGCGTCCAGCACCCCTAAACGTCCGCTAGTACCTGCGCCCATATAGATTAAACGACCACCCGCTTTAAAATTCACAACGATGCTATTAACGGCGCTTTCAATTTGTGGCAAAACTTGCTTAATTGCCAACGGGACTTGCTGATCCTCCTGATTCATTAGCGTCAACATCTCTTTTACTGATAGTGTATCTAGCGACATCGTTTTCCGATTACGCGTTTCAGTCGTTAATTTTTCTAAATCCAACTTACCTCATCCTTTCTTAATAAACCGAATTGGACAGTTACTTCCAATCCACGGTAATAATGCTAAGTCTGAAGGAACAACCCAGCCAACAACATTGACTCGTGGATCCGCAGCTAATGTCTTCTTCACAATTTCGAATTCTCCAACGTAGCGGCCGTAACGTTCATTATCAATTGTAATGGCACCACGTGGTCGCGAAGCTGTTTGCAGCGGCGATACAGCTGTGAATCGCTGACGACCTTCTACTAATCGAACCACATCTCTGGCAACATCCGGTCGATTATGCCAATCCGACTCAAACAATGCCTCATTTGATGACTGAACAGTTAGCTGAACCGTATTACCGTTAAAATACGCTTCAAATTGACTACGCACACGTTTACTCAACCCCGCATCCCCGATATAAACCTTATCGACAGCTAAATGATTGATCAGTTTCAAGGTTGCAGCTAATGGATGCTCAGATCGATCCGACTCAAGCGTTGGTAAGCCTGCATATATTGGACCACGTAAATCTTCATCACCGGCCACAAAAGCCATCGTGGTGAACCCCTGCGTCTTTAGCCACTGATTCTTTGCTTTTAGCCAATCATCATCAAGGCCTGTTTCTGGTCGCGGATAATAATTGTGCCAGGCCTCCAGTTGCTTAAAGTTCGCATGGTAGTGATGTAATTCAGCAACGTCCTCAGCACTGATCGTACTAGCATTCAGTGCAATTGGTATTTGTCGTGAAAGTTTGGCAACATCGGACATCAAGACGCCATCGTCGACACGTAACGCTGTCAATCCAATTTCGGCTAATTGTTGAATATCATCCAGCTCAATCCCCATCTTTTTTAAGCCATCAGCTGAAATATCGGCTGTTAAGCTAAGCTTTAGTTTCTTGCATAAGCCTCCCAATTCTTTTAAGCGTGGTAAATAGGCCTGCTCATCATCTTCCGGAATATGTAACGAGGTGAAGATTCCTTTAAAACCCGATTGTTGCATATTCTCAATCAAATTGATTTGGTTGTTTGTTAAATCATGATTTAGATAAACCGAGAAACCTAACATTATTCAGCCTCCTGACATTGGTAACGCTTTCATCACCATTAAATATATCATTGTTGTAATTAAATTACAACATAAAAGTTATTTTTGACCATTATTATGTAATTTAATTTCCGATTTAGACACAAAGACACACGGTCACTCATCGTAATTAGTAATTCACAGTTACTATGAGTTGATAGTTAAAACCAATCATTGCTAGCCATATTCCGTGCTACGATTAAAGTAATGAAAGCGTTCCAGCAGAAGGGAGTAACTTTAAATGGACAAATACCAAGCCGGTAGTTACCATATCATTGCTGATGGTTATCTGCATGATCTGCCAATCACAATAACCTTCACTAAGGATAAAATCACGGGAATTACGGTCAAGCCTGGAACCAAATTGCACGGACTTGAAAAAGAAGCAATTCCTAAAGTTGTCGACCGAATTTTAACTCAACAAACCGTTGATATTGATGCTGTCACTGGCGCAACGGTTACAAGTGATGGACTAGTTGATGCGCTTACCGACGTCATTGATCAAATGCCTGATTCTGTCAGCAAATATAGCCATCAATAACTTTAAAACTCAAAAATGCTGTCGTGTAATCACAAACACGACAGCATTTTTCATATATAACACGTCTAAACCTCTTAGCATTAATCTTTTAGTTTAATCATTATTAATTGTTCAACGTCACGCTGCTGAGTCATATCCTTAATGTAGTAGGGTGCGACCTCAATCGGCCGTAACTTATCATCAACAGCTACGAAGATCAGAACGCCTTCACCAACTTTTTCAGCATTGTTATCTATGTCACGCTTCAAAACCTCTGTAAAGAACGTCATCGTATGCCGACTGGTTTTTAGAAGGGTTGTTCGAAACCAGATATGATCGCCAACATGACCTGGTTTAGTGAAATTGAACTGCTTGATAGCGACCGTTAATACTCTTGAATGAGTGTACTCATTAGCTAATAGTCCAACAGTCGAATCACATTGCTTCAACAACACGCCACCATGTAAAATTTTCAAATGATTTAGCATACCAGGCTCAACATAGAAATCCCCAGATTCAACTTGATAAAACGAATTATCCATCAATATCACCATCTTTATGATTTTGATTAAGCATCCATACTTGTTACGCCCCAGCCGTCATCACCACTACTAAGATGCATCGGGCGATAAAAACTAGAAGGATGCGATTTAAGAAATGCGATGAGCACTCTCTTTTTAGCCTTACCAGAGCTCGTCTTCGGTAGCTTATCAACAATAATCAATCGTTCTGGCCAAATTTTTTTAACGACATTATGCTCAGCTAAAAACTGCTTAACTTGTTGAAGTGTCACCGAAATATTAGGATCACTTAATACGACAAATGCCCCAATCAACTCACCTAGTCGCTTATCCTTGATGCCAACAGCTGCAGCTTCCTTAATATTTGGATACTGTTGCAATTCTCGTTCAACGACGTACGCTGGAATATTCTCCCCGCCACGAATAATAATATCCTTACTACGACCATCTACCTCAAGGGCGTGATCTGCATTCCAATGACCAATATCGCCAGTATCTAACCAGCCGTCAGGGCTCAAAACTTGGTCCGTGCGTTCTTGATCATGATAATACCCTGAAAACACAACTGGCCCTTTTGCCATAATTCGACCTTCCTGATTAGTTTGCGTGATTTTTTGATG